>DASQGM010000160.1:0-23535 GCA_035632615.1 bacterium
CGGAAGACCAGGACGAGCAGCAGCAGCGGTTTGAGGTAGGGCAGCTCGATCTCGCGGAAACGCGCCCAGGCGCCGGCGCCGTCCACCTGCGCGGCCTCCACGACGTCGAGGGGCACGGCCTGCAGCCCGGCGTAGAGCACCAGGAACACAAACGGCATCCACTGCCAGACGTCCACGGTCACGACCGAGAGCATCGCCATACCCGGCGACGACAACCACAGGATCGGCTTGCCATGATAGCCCAGGTCCTGCAGGAGCACGTTCAGGATGCCGTACTCGGGAATGAACATCAGCCGGAAGATCACGCCTGCGGCCACGGGCGGCGTCACCATCGGGACGATGAACAGGAGGTACGTGAGCGTCCGCCCGAGCGCGCTCTTCACGGTGCGCTGCACCGCCACCGCGAGGGCGAGCCCGAGGAGGCACTCGATGCTCATCGCGAGGACGATGTATACCGCGGTCGCGCGCAGCGAATCTCCCAGGAGCGCGTCCTGGAACGCGAACGCAAAGTTGTGGAGCCCGGCGAAGCCGCCGACCCGATAGTACTGGACGCTCAATCCGATCGCGTAGAACAGCGGATAGACGACGACCGTCAGCAGAAACAGCACGGGCGCCGCGATCAACAGGTACGGGGTCAGATGCCGCCGGGGCGTTGTCGTGTGGGACCCCCTCGCGGGCGGGGCGCCGCCCGGCCGGGCGGCGCCCCACCTCTTCGAATCTCCCGGCGGCGCTACTTGATGTAGCCCGCCTCCTTCATGTGCTGGGTGACCTCTGCCTGCGCCTTGTCCACGGCCTGATCAGGCGCCTCCGTGCCGGCGAGCGCCGCGTTGACGTGCGTGCCGAGAATCGATTCCACGGCCGACCACTCGCTCGTCCGGGGACGCCAGAACGGCGGCGCGGCGAGCGACCCGGCCATCGCCTGGAAGAACGGGTACCGCTTGTTGAGGGCCGCGTCCGTCAGGATGGACTTGCGGAACGGGATCCCTCCCGCGGCGGCGTAGGTCTGCTGCACCTGCGCGTTGGTGACCCACGTGATGAAGCGGTACGCCCAGTCCTTCTGTGCGGCCGACTTCGGGATGCCGAGCAGCCAGTTCCCCATCATCGGAGTGTGCTTGCCGGCGGCCCCCATCGGGATCACCGTGTACCCCACCTTGCCGATCACCGTGCTCACCTGCGGATTCTCCAAGATGTCGGACGCCTCCGCCGGCCAGACGGTCCCCTGCAGCGCGTGTCCGGTCGCTACCAGCCGCGTCCGGTCCGCCGCGTCGGTGGTATCGGCCCCCGGCTGCCCGACCGCCTTGAGCTGGCCGACGAGGAACTTGAGCGCGTTCGTGGTCTCCGCTGACTTGAACACGACGTTCCAATGGTCGTCGAAGATGTTTCCACCGAACGCCCGCAGCATCGGGAACCAGTCCGCGATGATGGGATTGCCCTTGGCGCCACGGATCGCGTAACCGTAGAACTGCTTGCCGGGATTGCTGAATTTCGTGCCGGCGGCCAGCACCTGGTCCCATGTCTGCGGGGCCTGGACCAGGTCCTTGCGGTACATGAACAGCTCCACGTTGCCCACGACTGTGATCGCGTAGATGTGCCGCGGCTTGCTCGCCTCCCCCGGCGGGACCGGGCCGGTCGGCGGGGGCCACGAGCCTAGGTCGTAGACGACGGGGAAGATATCGGGGTCGCGGGTGAGGTTGAATGGCGCCGCGTCGAGGGGCGCGAGCCAGCCCTCCGAGCCGAACTTCGGCATCCACGGATCGTCCATCATCACGACGTCGAACGTCGCGGAGTTGGCCTGGAACGCCGTCGTCATCTTCTCGTACAGGCTCGGGTACGGGTACGAGATCAGGTTGAGGTGGACCCCGGTCGTCTTGTCCCACATCGGCGCGACCGCCCGGAGGCCGCGGATCTCGACCCCCTCGACGACCGCAACGTTGACCTGCTTGGGCTTCGCCGCGACGACCGCGACGGACGCCGCGAGGCGGCCGAACGTGCCCGCCCCGAGCGCCGCGCCGCCGAGTCCCGCCGCCACGACCTTGAGGAGGTCCCGTCGCGTCATGACGGGTCGACCTTTGCGCGTGCCAGATCGTGCCGTGCTCATGTGCGCTCCCCTCCACTCACAGACGTCTTGGTCCGTGCCGCGAGAGCCGACCCTATGCCATCTTGATCATGACCTTGCCGTCCTGCCGCTTGCTCGCCTTCTCCACCGCCGCGTCCGCCTGCGCGAGCTGAAACCGGCTCGTGATGACCGGCCGCATATCGACACGGCCGGAGGCCATCAGCCGGATCACGTTCTGAAACGTCCCGTAGCCCGAGTGCCCCTGCGCGCCGAACACCTGCGCCGCGTGGGTCTGGAAGTGCTCCAGATACATCGGCGCGCGTTCCGCGGCTCGACCAATGATCACGATCTTGCCGCCGATCGCCAGCGCCTGCTCCATCTCCGGGATCGTCAACGTCATCGCGCCGGCCGCCTCGACCTGCAGGTCGGCGCCGGCGCCCTTGCTCGCCCGCATCACGACCTCGTGGGGGCTCGTTCCGGCCTTCTGCAGGTCCACGGGGCTGTGCACTTCGTCCGCGCCGACCTTCTTCGCCAAATCCTGCCGGAACGGGCTCACCTCGAACGCGATGACCCGGCTCGCGCCGGCGGCGCGCGCCAGGGCGATCGCCGCGAACCCGATCGGACCGGTCCCGTAGACGGCCACGATCCCGCCGGGCCGGAAGCCCCCCGCGCGAACAAACATCCCGTTGTACGAGACGCTCGTCGGCTCGCAGAGCGCCCCGGCCTCGAACGCCGCCTCCGCGCTCCCGTACGCCTCCGCGAGCGCCGTGATCGGCCAGCAGTATTTCGCGCCCACGACGAGCTGGTCGGCCATCGCGCCGGGGATGGTGAACCCGATCTCCTCGAGGTTCTCACACTGGTTCGGCCAGCCGTTCCGGCACGGCACGCACTCACCGCACCAGATCATCTCCTCGACGGTCACGGGGTCGCCGACGCGCAGCCCCCGCACCTCTTTGCCGACCTCGACGATCTCACCGCTGAACTCGTGCCCGATCACCGTCGGGAACTTCGTGAGTCCCGGATACAGCATGTATCCGTCTTTGTCAGTTTCGTAGAAGTGGACGTCCGACCCGCACACCCCGCATGCCCGCGGGCGCAGCCGCACGTCCTTCGGACCGAGCTGCGGCTCCGACACGTCAACGATCCGCAGCTTCGGGTGCCGCCAGACGCTGGCCCCCGTCACCGCTTTGCCCGTCCGGCGCTCGAACTCCGATACCTGGTACCCTTTCCGCGGCTCCCACTCCGCCTGCACTTGCAACCCCCGCATCGACCACACCGTCCTTCCTGACCTAGGACCGACCGTGTTCAGTCACGCAGCCCTGGTCCCGGACACCGCTGGCGCGCTATCGTTGGCCGATCATGGGCAGCGCGTACACCGGCTTCCATCCCGGACTCAACGGCTCTTTCAGAAACGGCTCCAGCTCCTTAGGATCGCGGAAACTCATCAGCTCGGGCGGCGGGACGGTGCCGGCCGGGAACTTGGCGAGGATCTCGTCCTGCACCAACGTCAGATAGCGCAGGATCGCGGCCAGCGGCCGCTTGGCCTTCCGCGCTTCCCCCTTGGTGGCGAGGCCCACGACCCCTTCGGGGGTGCCTTTGATCTCGATCGCCGCGTGCCCCTCCCCCTCGCTCCACCGGTGCGGCCGGCGATACGCGTCGACCGAGGTGTCGAAATGGCCGCCCGGCAGGAACTCGATCGACTTCGTGTCCACGGCGTACGCCATGTCCACCATCTCCGGGGTCAGGTACAAGGACAGCGACGTCTCCGACTCGTCGGCGTGGACAAATGGACTGTCGAAACTGCCGCCCTGCGCCTTGGTCCGGAAGAACTCCCGCACCGCGCGGTGCCAGTCCATGACGCGGAACACGCCCGGCAGCTGGTAGCGCCGGCAGAACTCCTGCACCGCGGACTCCAAGATCCACAATTGTCCGTGGTTGTTGATCATGATCTGCTTGCGAAACCCGTCGTTCCACAGCCCGAGCATCACGTCGATCAGCAGCTCGCGCACCACCTCCTCTCGCACGATCGCGGTGCCGGGCATCCCCAGGTGGTGATACGGATGTCCGCCGTAGTTCAGGGGGGGCAGCGCCAGGTTGACGGGCGCGCCCCGTTTTTCCGTGTACCGCCGCACCCCTTCGCAGATCATGCTGCAGTACAGCGTGTCGGCCGCGCTCACCATGTGGCGGCCGTGGTTTTCCGTACATCCTAGCGGGATCAACACGACGTCGTTCTTTCGCCGATTGGCCTCCAACCGATGACGCACGGTGGTTTGGAGGTACGCCCCGGGCTTGGCCCATTCGCACGGGGACGGCATACCGTATTCCGCGAGGATCGCGTCGATCTGCGCGTCGCTCGCGTCCCAGACCTCCTTCTTCATCCGCCCCACGGCGTTGTCTTCGAACAACGGGTCAGACGGATACTGTCGAGGCCCGGCTGACGTTTGCTGGCTCATCGGCGACCTCCCGCGTGACTAGTCTCGGTCGAGTTTCTCTGAACCACACGGCGTTCCCTGTTCCACGCGTCACGGCGCGGTCACCGTTCCGTCATCGCGCCGCGGCGAGCGCCGCGACCGCGGCGCGGAACGCGCCGAGCGGTGCCCGCACCGTCCCCGCGCCGACCTGTCCAACGCCGGCGCGGCGATGGGCGATCCCGGTGTTGATCACCGGCGCAATCCCGGTCGCGACGACGCGACGGACGTCGATCCCCGTGGGCACCCCGTCGAACTCGAGCGCGGGAACGCGGTAGTGCGGGCTGGTCCCGGCGCAGATCTCCCCCATCTCGCGGGTCACCGCGAGCGCCTCGCGGACCGACGCGCCGCCGACAAAACGGACGACCGCCGGGGATGCGGCCATCGCCCCACCGCCGAGCCCGATGGTCTCCGTGATCGCGCTGTCGCCGAGATCGGGGTTGCAGTCCGCCGCCGTGAAGCCGGGGAAGAGGAGCCCCTGCGGCACGGGCGACGGCGCGGTGAACCAGCGGTCCGCGGTCCCGCTCACCCGGATCCCGAACTCCGTTCCGTTGCGCGCCATCGCCGTCACGAGCGTGCACCCGGGGACGTTGCGCATGGGATCCGCCGACGCCTTGGCGGCCGCCATCGCCAGGTTCAAGAAGAACTGGTCGTTGGCCGACAGGAACTCGAAGATACGGCCGAGGGCGTCTCCGGACAGGCGCACGCGCTCCAGATGGGGCGCGAGCGCCCGCACGAACAGCGATGTCGCGGCAACGTTCCGCTGGTGGAGCTCGTCGCCCATCGTGAGCGCCCGGGCCATGATCGTCCGGAGATCCATGCCGCCTGCCGCGCGCACCGCGTCGCCCAGCCAGGGTCCCAACGTCGACGCGAACCACCGCAGCCGGTCCAACACGCCGGTGTCGTTGGCGCCGAACCGCAGCGCGCTCCCGATGCCCTCGTTGATCGTGCAGCAGGCGATGTTGCCGAAGGCGCGGTTGCGGACGACGAACACCGGCATGCTCGGCGTGATCAGTCCGGCCATCGGGCCCACCGCGCCGTGGTCGTGCGCCGACCCAAACGTCACATCGCCCGACTCGATCAGGCGAACCGCGTCGGCCTCCGTCTCGGCCCAGCCCTCGAGCCGGATCGCTCCGACGACCGCCCCGCGCAACGGCCCGCACATCGCGTCCCACGCCACCGGCGGGCCGGCGTGCAGCGCGATCCTCGGCCCGAGCCCGGGCACCACCTCGCCTGCCGGCAGAACGTCCTCGAGCACCGGTTCGGCCGCGTGCAGCCGCTCCAGCACCGACCGGTTGATCTCGTCTGTGGCGATGGCCATCACGAGGTGGACTGACAGATCCGCACCACGGCAGCGGCCGCGTCCTGAACGTACCGCGGCGGCCCCGGATCGAGAGACGCGACCGAGGGGAGCGTCGCGTCGGTGGGAAGCGGGAGCAGGCCTATAAGCCGGGTTCTGTCGAGTGCGGCCATCTCTCTGGGGACACCGGTTACCCGGCGCCTCTAGCAGTCTACCCGGGGATCGGCGGGCCGCCTCATCTCCCCCTATGTGACCTTGCTCCGGGTGGGGTGTACCGAGCCGGCCGGTCGCCCGGCCGCTGGTGCGCTCTTACCGCACCGTTGCACCCTTACCTCCGCGCTTGCGCGCGAAGGCGGTATCTTTCTGTGGCACTATCCTCGAGGTCGCCCCCACTGGGTATTACCCAGCACCCTGCCCTATGGAGCCCGGACTTTCCTCGAGCGCACAGCGCCCGCGGCCGCCCGGCCTGCTCCCATAGTTATGCTAGCATGCGCGTCCCAGCGGTTCAATGGGCGGGCGCCTCACGGCATAACCCGACCGCCCGCGACGTCGAGCGTGACACCCGTCAGCCACGCCGCGCTGTCCGACACCAGGGACAGGGTCGCCAGCGCCACATCGGCCGGCTCTCCCAACCGGCCGAGGGGGTGTATCGCGGCCACCTGTCGTTGGACCTCCTCCGGCATCGCGCGCGCCGTGCGTTCTGTCCGTATCGCGGCGGGAGCGACGCAGTTGACGCGGATGCCGTCCCGCCCGACCTCCGACGCAAGATGCCGGGACAGCATCACCACGCCTGCTTTCGCGGCGAGCCACCCTGTGGCAGTTCGCCTTCTGCAGCCTGCGGCGCTGCCCGTGGGCCCAGACGTATTACACTCGCGCGCGGGGCCCGCGGGAAAGAGCACGCCGAGGCGATCCGCATGCTCAGCAACATCTCGCTCCGCATCATCATCGCCATGCGCCGCGACCACCATCGCTACGACGAAGCGCGTTTCCTCAGCTCGTGCGGCTCACGTATCACTCGCCCTTTGACAAAGGAGTCTGTCGTCAGCTCGGTCCCAGGATGACGCGACGGGATTGAGGGCGTGTGGATCCAAGATGGAGACATAGTGGAGACGCGCGACGGCGTGCGCCGCCGGTCAGGCGCGCCCGGCGGACGTGCGCGGCGCCGGGTCTTCCTCGTCGAGCGCGCGGTTCGCGAGAGCGTCCGCCGCGCGGTTCTGCTCGCGCGGCACGCGCACGATCGCGACGTCGTCGAACGCGCGCAACCTGGCCCGCGCGGTGCGATGGAGCGGTACGAGCTGCTCGCTGCGGACCTTGTACTGGCCCAGAAGCTGGCGCACCAGTAGCTCGCTGTCGCTCTGCACCCGCACGCGGCGCGCGCCGAGCGACGCGGCTTCTTCGAGCGCCCGCAGCAACGCGCGGTACTCCGCCACGTTGTTCGTCGTGACCCCGATCGGTTCGCCGATCTCGCGGACCGCACGACCGTGCCGCAGCACGACGACCCCGATCGCGGCCCGCCCGGGGTTCCCGCGCGAGGCCCCGTCGATGCACACCGTGACCTCCGGGGACGCCGGCGGCATCAGGGGGCGCCGTGGAGGTACAGGATGCGGTGGCAGCGTTCGCACGTCACAACCTGCCCGTTCCGGATCCGCGACACGAAGTGCGACGGCACGTCGTTCCGGCACCCGCCGCAGAACCCGCCGAGGATCGCGACCATGCCGATCCCGCTCTCCTGCGCCGCGATCCCATCGTACTTTCGAAGCAGGCGCGGCTCCACCGCCGCCGCGCGCTCGGCGCGTTGGGCCAGCAGCATCTCGATTTCGGCGTCGATCCCGCTGCGGGCCACCTCGAACGCCGCGAGGTGCGCGGCCAATCGCTGCTCGAGCGCCCCCAGCGACGCCCGCGCCGCTGCGTCCTCCCGCTTGAGCGATTCGACCTGATCGAGCAGGCTCAGAATCTGGTCCTCGAGGTGGTCGCGGGCGCGGGCGAGGGCGCCGCTCTCCTCCTCGAGCCCCGCGAGCTCCTTGGGGTTGGAGATCCGGCCGCCGTACAGGTCGCCGTGCGCCTTCCGCTGTTTGGCTTCCGCCGTCTGCAGCTGCAGTTCGTGATCGCGCAGGGTCGCCTGTGCCTGATGGAGGCGCGCCGCAGCGGTCGCCGCCGCGGCGCGGGCCGCGTCCGTCTCGGCGCGCAAGGCCGTCCCGTCGTCGAGCCCTGCGAGGCGCCCCCGGGCGTCCAGCAGCCTCGCGTCCACCTGCTGAACGGCCCACAATCCGTCGAGCGCCGCGCCCGCGTTCGGCTCCGTGCTCATCGCAGCGCCAGGAGATAGATGCCGTGGCGGCCATCGTCGGTCTCCGCGACGAACGCCACCTGCCCCGCATCGTTCAGCACCGGGGTGCTAAACGCGGTGAACAGGCCGCCCCCGGGAGCCCGGTCCCCTGTTCGCACGATCGGGCGGACGCCCGCACGCGTCGCAACGTAGACGGCTTGGGGGATAATCGGAAGACTCAACTCGAACACCATTTCCTCCCGTTCGTTGATCACGGCCGTGCCGAACTTCGTGAGGGCACCCCCGGCCACGTCCTGCCCGGCGACGGCGAGCGGGAGGAGCGTCGCCCGGCCCGTCACGTACAACGCCTCCGCGACCTGACTCCTTCCGGTCCGTCCGATGAAGCCGACCGTGCCCGTGTTCGTCAGGAGAACCGATCCGAACTCCGTAAAGCGCCCCCCGACCGGCGCGTCGTCCTCGGTCGTCACGACGGACACCGGCCGCCCGTCGAGCAGCACGTACACCCCCTGCGCGTGGTGCTCGGTCGTCGACGCGACGAGCGCCATCTGCCCGCGGTCGTTCAACGCGGGGGTGCCGTCCAGAAAGAACTCGAACGCGCCGCCGGTCGGCGCGGGTTGCCCCGCCATCAACACCGGCGTCGTCGTCCCCTCGCTGTTCGTGTAGATGCCCTCCTGCCCCGCGGTGCGGCCGACGAAGGCGATCACATCGTGACTATTGATCGTCGGATTCGCAAAATCGACAAAGGCGCCGCCCGTCGGCGCGGCCTGACCGGCGCTGACCACCGGCACGACGCGCCGGCCCCGTACCAGATAGATCCCCTCCGGCACCCGCGCATCGGTCGTCCGCGCCAGGAACCCGACGGTGCCGCGATCGTTGAGGAGCAGGTCGCTGAAGGCGCGGAACACGCCGCCGGTCGGGGCCGGCGCGCCCGTCGAGGCGAGCGGCCGGAGCCCGCCGCCGGTCCGTACGTAGATGGTCTGCCGGGGCTGTGCGCCCGCCAGCACGGCCCCGAATATGATGTCCCCGTGGCTGTTGATCGCCGGGTCGGAGAACTCGGCATAGGTTCCGCCGTCCGGAGCCGCTTCGCCGGTCCGGAAGAGGATCCGGATCCCCGGCGCGGCCGCCGCCGGCCGCACGGCGACGATGCCGCCGGTCGTCAACGCGACGGCGAGCGCCCACAACAGAAGCAGCCGCACCAGACGGGTCATCTGCCCTCCATCGTAGTGCCCCACCACACGGTTGCCAAGCCCGGGGTCTGTGGCATCCCTTCGAACCGGTGCAGCCCCCCCGGGGCGGTCACGCCGGGATGCGCCCGAGCGGCGCGCCACGCAGGCGGCACCGCCGCGGGCGCGAATCCCTCCGGGAAAGGAGACGATAATGCCTCTCGCCGTGCCCCACACCGTGGACAGCCACCTGCACCTTATTACCGCCTCGATGTTCCACCGAATGCTGGACCGTCCCTGGCCGATCCGCCGGAAGGCCATGGAGGCGTTCGCCGGGCAGGGAAGCCGTTTGGCGCAACGGATTCAAGCTCTCGAAGGCATCTCCCTCCGCGACCAGGCCGAGCGCTGGACCGCCGCGTTCGATCGGGCCGGCGTCGAGACCGGGTTTTTCATCGCCGTGGGCGAAGGCAACGAGGAACTGGCCGAGTTCGTCCGATTCGATCCTGCGCGGTTCCAGGCGTGGGGAAGCGTGGTCGATCCCACCGCGCCCGATGCCGCGGCGACGGTCCGACGGTTCCGCGCGTGGGGACTCCGCGGTTTCAAGCTCTATCCCCCGATCCACCGATTCAGCGCGAGCGACCGCGCCGTGTACCCCGTCTACGAGGCCGCCGCCGAACAAGGGCTCGCGGTCCTCTTCCACTTCGGGATCACCATCGCGCCGATCTACGACCTCCTGTACGCGAACCCGTTGCACCTCTCCGCGGCCGCGCGGGACTTTCCCGAGCTCACGTTCACGATCGCCCACTGCGGAGCGGGGTTCCTCCGGGAAGCGCTCTTCCTCGCCTATCACACGGAAAACATCTGGGTGGATACATCCGGCACGAACAACTGGCGCGAGTATACGCCGGGCTGTCCGCCGCTCGAGGCGGTGTTCCGGGACCTGCTCCGCACATATGGGACCCGCCGCATCATGTTCGGCACCGATTCCGGCGCGCCCGTGGACTACCGGGTGCCCATCCTCGAGGACCAGCGGGACACGTTCCGCCGGCTCGATCTGGCGGCGGACGATCTGGCGCTGATCTTCGGCGGCAACGCGCGGCGGCTGTTCGGGCTGGCCGACCCGCCGTAGCGGTCGGACCGTCGCCGGCGCCGTACGCTATAATACGCTTGTATGGACGTCGATCGCGATCGTCCCGCGCCTGAACCGGGGGCTGCCCCGAGCCCGCCGGAGTTCGAACTCTTGCAGGACATGACGGAAACGATCCTCAACGCCGCGCGCGCGCTGGTCGCGGGGTTGGAGGGCAAGACGTCCTTCAGCGATGCGTGGCCCCCGATCCGCGATTTGGAGCACAAGGGTGACGCGATCGCGCGCGACCTCTTCGAGACCTTGGCGTCGGGCCGGGGCGGTGCGACGCCGTCGGAAGCGGTCCAGGCGCTCACCGGCAACCTGGACGACGTGCTCGACGGGATCGAGGCCGCCGCGGCGCGCCTGGCGATCCACCGGATCCGGCGGGTGTTCCCACCCGCGCTCGACCTGGGGAAGATCGTCCTGGAGTCCGCCCGGGAACTGCGGGAGGCGGTGCGCCGTGTTCCCCACATGCACGACGTCTTCCCGCACACGCGGACCCTGCATCTGCTCGAGAACCGCGGCGACGACGTGCTGCGGGATGCGATCGGGCGGCTGTTCGCCGGCCGCGCCAGCGCGAAGGAGATCCTGAAGTGGAAAGACATCTGCGAAATGCTGGAGGACGCCACCGATCGATGTGAAGACATCGCCAACATCCTCGAGACGCTCGTCATCCAGGCCGGCGTGGAGCGCAAGCTCTCCGTCCACGGCCTGGTGATGGACGTCGAGCACCACGAGGTGACGGCCGGCGGCGTCCCGGTACCGCTCTCGGCCAAGGAGTTTGGCCTGCTGCACCTGCTGGTGCGTCACCAGGGCAAGATCGTGCGTCGGGAGCGGCTGCTGCGGGACGTGTGGGGCGAGGACTACTTCGGCGACACGCGAACCCTGGACACGCACATCGCCTGGCTCCGCAAGAAGATCGAGGTCCCCGGGGGCATCCGCATCGTCGCCGTCCGGGGCATCGGGTACCGCCTGGACGAGCGCTGACGCTTCACACAGCTTTGAACTCCGCCTCACCTTCACCGCGGCGCCTCCGCGCTACCCTCGAGGGGAACGGCCCCGTGGCCGTACGCGGGTCCATCCGAGAGATGGCGGCGTGGAGACGTACCATCGGATTCGCATCGGGCGCGAGAAGCGGATCGCGTGCATCGCGCACGACAACAAGAAGGCCGAACTGGTCGACTGGATGCGGTTCAACCGCGGGTCGCTTGAGCGACACTGTCTGTACGCGACGCGCACCACGGGGCGGATCATCGCGGAGGAGTTGGGGCTCCCGGTCACCACGTTCCACAGCGGGCCGCTCGGCGGCGATCTCGAGATCGGCGCGAGGATCGCGCGCGGTGCGATCGACTTTCTGATCTTCTTCTGGGATCCCCTCGAACCGCTGCCGCACGATCCGGATGTGCGGGCGCTGCTTCGCGTCGCGGCGGTATGGAACGTCCCGGTCGCGTGCAACCGGGCCTCGGCGGACTTCATGGTCTCTTCCCCGCTGATGCGGGAGCCGTACGACCGCCTCGTCCCTCCCTACGGGGCCGAAGGCGCGCGCCCGGCGACGGTGCCGAGCACCCCGGCCGCGGTGGGAAGCGCCGCGCACGGGAGGTAACCCGCAGCGGCGGCGGAATTCGGTCCCGCGCGGGTCCCCCGCCGCCTCAGTCGGGACAGCGATTCAGGAGGAGCCAATACCGACCCAGCGTGCCGACCGCCTCGCTGAACTGCTGAAAGTCGACGGGCTTCACGACGTAGCTATTGACGCCCAGCACGTAGCACGCGCGCAGGTCGTGATCGTTATGGGATGAGGTCAGGACGACCACCGAAATGTTCTGCGTGCGCGGGTTGCTCTTGATGCGCCGGAGGACCTCGATCCCGTCCACCTTGGGAAGCTTGAGGTCGAGCATCACCACCCGCGGAGTCGGCTGGGCGTCGAGCCCGCCGTCGAAGAGAAACGCGACCGCTTCCGCACCGTCGCGCATCACGCGGATGCGGTCGGAGATGTGTTGCTTGCGCAGCGCCCGGATCGTCATCTCCGCATGGCTGGCGTTGTCCTCCACGAGGAGGATCTCCACCGAGTCCGCGTTCATGCGCCATCCGCCTTCGGCAGTGTGAAGAAGATGATTGCCCCCAGGCCCGGTGTTCCCTCGGCCCACGCGGTGCCCCCGTGCCGGCAGACGATGCGTTGCACGATCGCGAGCCCGACGCCGGTGCCCTCGTATTCTTCGGCGCGGTGCAACCGCTGGAACACGTGGAACAGCTTGTCGACGTACCGCATGTCGAACCCGGTGCCGTTGTCCTTCACGAAATAGGTCGCATACGCGGCGTCATCGGAACCGCCGCACCCGACCTCGATCACGGCGCGGTCGCACGCCCGGGTGAACTTGAGCGCATTGGAGAGCAGGTTCACGAAAACCTGCTCGAGGAGCATCGGATCAGCCTGACACGTTGGAAGATCCCCCACCCGAAACTCCACGCATCGCTCGCCCGCCGACTGCATGAGCTCGGCCATCACTCGGCGTGCCACATCCGCCGGCGGGACGGTCTGCGTACACAAGGCTTGGCGGCTCAGCCGCGAGAACGCCAACAGGTCGGTGATGAGGGCGTTCATGTGACGGGTCCCCTTCACAACCTGGTCGA
This sequence comes from bacterium, assembly GCA_035632615.1. Lineage (GTDB taxonomy): Bacteria > Sysuimicrobiota > Sysuimicrobiia > Sysuimicrobiales > Segetimicrobiaceae > JAJPIA01. The sequence goes on from DASQGM010000160.1 coordinate 13,026, forward strand.
GGCAGTGCCGGGCGTCCTCGTCCAGCGCCGGGCCATGGTCCTCGAGGAGGATCCGCGAGAAACCGTCGATCGTGATCAACGGCGAGCGCAGGTCGTGTGCGACGGTGTAGGTGAAGGCCTCGAGCTCCTGGTTTGCCGCATCGAGCTCCTTGGTGCGCTCCCGCACGCGCTCTTCCAGCGCGCGGTTGAGCGCATGGACTTCCCGCTCCGTTTGCTTACGCGCGGTGATGTCCCTCGCAATGGTGGAGACGCCCACGATGCGGCCCGTGCGGTCGCGCACGGGAGAGATCGCCAGCGAGACATCGAAACGTGTTCCGTCCCGTCTGATCCGTACCGTCTCCAGGTGGTCGATCCGATCGCCCCGCGCGAGGCGCTCGAGGATGGACGTGATTTCGTCCCTGCGGTCCGGGGCGGCCAACACGGCCACGGACCGGCCGAGCATGTCCGCCGCAGTGTACCCGTACATCCACTCGGCGCCCGCGTTCCAGCTCGTGATGACGCCGTCGAGGGTCGCGCTGATAATGGCGTCGTCAGACGACTCCACGATCGCGGCCAGCCTGCTGCGGAGGGCCGCGGCGTTTACTTCCTCGGTGATGTCATGGGCGACCACCAGGACCGCCGTGCGCCCGGCGAATTCCACGACCTGCGACGTCACGCCGACGGTGATCACCCGGCCGTCCTTGCACATGTGGCGCCGCTCGGCGGTCCGGCGCAGGCCGGGGCGGCGCGCCGCGATGTCTGCCAACAACTGGGGCACGGCGTCGGGAGTTCGAATGTCGGAGACCCGCATGGCCAGAAACTCCTCGCGGGCGTACCCGTATTGATCGACGGCGGCTTGGTTCACGGCGAGGAATCGAAGGGTGTCCGGATCGTAGACCCACATCGGCAGCGGGCCGTTGTCGAACAACAGCCGAAGGAATTGGCTGTGGTCGGCCGGCGCGTCATCGCGCCGCCCGACGTTCCGCACGGTCCCTCGGTCCCGAAGCTCCTTGTGCCGACTCATGGTTTCACCGTTCGCGGGACGGCCCCGCGGCAATCAGGGCCGGCCGGGCGGGTCCCCGGCTTGCCGCCCACACTCCGATAGTGCCCAATTCCACGCGCGTTCAGGCCCCTCCGGTTGAGGAACCCTGAACGACTTGGGTCCGCGGTTGACTCCGCGCTCGGGAACACCGCACCCGTCGAACAACAGTGGCACTCACCCTGTGAACTCAACGAGGTCTAGCGGGATTTCGACGTGGGTATACGGCAGGATAGGAACCGATCCATGCCAGATTCATGCAGCATTCCACGGGGGCGCTGGGAGCGGCGGCGGAACCGGATCGATGTGAGGGCGATGCGGTGGGGAGGATCTCGACGAGAGTGCCAACACGTGTTCGTGCGGACTCGACCGTACCAGATGCGGGAGGGGCAGGTGAAGGGGACATGACCACTTCCCTTCGGGTGCTGATCCTTGAAGACCGAGCGGATCACGCGGAGCTGATGGCGCGCGCCCTCAAGGACAACGGGCTGTCTCCGGACTGGCAGCGGGTCGAGACCGAGGAGGAATTTCGCGCCAAGCTGGCCACGGGCCCCGACATCATCCTGGCGGACTACAACCTTCCCAGATACAGCGGGCTCCGCGCGCTCGAGACGGTCAAGGAACTGCACCTCGACATCCCCTGCATTCTGGTCTCGGGGATGATCGGCGAAGAACTGGCCGTCGCCTGCCTGAAGCAGGGTGCGGTGGACTACCTTCTCAAGGACCGGCTCGCGCGCCTCGGCAGCGCGGTGCGACAGGCACTGGAGCAAAAGCGCCTCCGCAAGGAGAAGGCGCGCGCGGAGGCTGCGCTGCAGAACAACGAGCGGCGGTTCCGCGCGCTCGTCGAGCACAGTGGAGAAGGGATCGCCACGATCGATGCGTGCGGCACCATCCTGTACAGCTCCCCATCGACGAGCCGGGTGCTGGGCTACGGGGTCGAGGAGTTTGTGGGAACCAATCTCTTCGCGACTGTCCACCCGGAGGATCGCGCGGAGCTCGAAGAGCAACTCCGCCTGCTCGCCCACGAGGGAAGCCTTGCGCGCGACGTCCACCTCACGTGCCGTCTTCGCCACAAGGACGGCTCGTGGCGTTGGTCCGACCTCGTCGCCACGAACTTGCTCCCCGAGCCCACCGTGGCCGGGATCGTCATCAACTATCGGGACATCACCGAGCGCAAGCGCGCCGACGCCGTGCGGGCGAGGTTGGCGTCGCTCGTGGAGTCGTCCGACGACGCCATCATGTCGCTCAGCGCGGACGGCACGATCCTGACGTGGAACGGCGGGGCCATATCCACATTCGGGTGGGGGTCGGCGGAGTGCGTCGGACAGTCGATGGCGATGCTGGTGCCCGCGGAACGGTCGAACGAGATTCAAGAGGTCCTCGTTCGCGTCGCGCGGGGCGAGCACGTCGTGCATTGGCACACGGTCGGCGTGCGCAAGGACGGGGCGCGGATCCACGTGTCGGCCACGCTGTCCCCCATCGAGGGCGGGCGCGGCGTCCGCGAGGTCTCGGTCATTGCCCGCGACGTCACGATCTTGAAGCAGGCGGAAGAAGCGCTACGCACGCATGCGCTTGAGCAGGAGGTCGTGGCGTACATCAGCCGGTGGGCGTTGGACGGCATGCCGCTCGACGCCCTGCTTCAAGACTGCACGGCGCTCGTCGCCCGCGCCCTCGGCGCCGAGTACTGTATGATCCTCACGTTCCTGCCGGACCAGGACGCCCTCGCCGTGCGGGCCAGCGCGGGATGGGACCACGTCGCCGGACGCCCCGCCGTCCTTGCCGGGGCGGGTTCGTTTGCCGATCACGTACGCTCCGCGGGCGACCCGGTCGTCTTCACCGCCCTGGGCGGCGACACGCGCTTCGCCATCCCAGCACTGCTCGCCGAGCGCGGGATCACGAGCGGCATCAGCGTCCCGATCCGGAGAGGGACAGCCTCGCATGGGATGCTCGCCGTCCTCACCACCGAGCCGCGGACGTTCACGCGCGACGATATCCACTTCCTGCAGGCCGTCACCAACGTGCTGGCAAACCTGCTGTAGCCGGGGGAATCTACGCGATCGGCGCCTCGATCGACACGGCGCCCGCGCCCCGGCGCTTGGCGTCCATCAACGCGAGATCGGCCGCGTGCAACAGGTCATCGGGGTCCCGGCCGTCGAGCGGGTACTGCGCGATGCCGGCGCACAGCGACAACCCGATCGCTTCTCCCTGGGGCCCCATGAAGCGGTGCGCCGCCACGGCGGCCTGCAGGCGGCCGATGACCTGCAGCGCCGTGCGGATGTCCGCCTCCGGCAGGAGCAGGACGAACTCATCCCCCCCGAACCTGGCCACGAGATCCATGGTCCGCACGTGTGCCTGGATCACGGTACCCAAATCTCGGAGCACGGCGTCGGCCGCCAGGTGCCCGTACCGGGTGTTGAGTTGCTTGAACTCGTCCAGGTCGGTCATGACCGCACAAAACTGGAGGTCCTGACGCGCCGATCGCGCGATCTCGGCCTCCAGCCGCATCTTGAAGTGCCACCGCGTTGAGAGCCCGGTCAGACCGTCCACCTTGGCGATCCGCCAGATCTCGGCGAGCCGCTGGTTCAGCGTGAGCACCCAGGCCACCTGAATCGCGAGCAGCCGCGCGACCCGAAGGTCGGTCTGGCCGAACCGACGGTCCGCGGTCCACAGGTTCAGGCTCAGGATCCCTGCGACGCGGTCCTCGCACCGGATGGGCACACACACGGCGGACCGCGGGGGGTGCATCTTGGAGATGTAGCCGGTCAACCCCTCCGGCACGTCCTGCACGAGCATGCCGACGCCGGTCTCCGCCACGCGCCCCGCGATGCTCTGTCCGAACGGAACCGGAGTATGCGCCTTCACGTCGTCGAGTCGGCCTCTGGCCACGCGCAGCGCGAGCACCTTCGGTTCGGCGAGCACCATGATCGATCCGCCCTCGGCGCCCATCAGCACGATGCAGTGATCGAGGAGCCGGAGGAGCACGGCCTCCGGGTTATCGCCGTCCGCCTGGACCATGCGTTCCATCAATGTCGCGAAGCGATCCAGCTCTGCAACGCTGAGGTACTCTTCGGCCTGTCCCGACGGACCACCCACGCTCAGTTGGTCTCCCTCGTCCTAGAATCCGGGCTGGAACGACACCTGCCGAGCCGAGGCGGAATCCCGTGCGCCCATCGGGGCCGCCTCTTCCTGCCACACCTTGAGGAACGCCGCAACCACCTGCGGATCGAGCTGCGAGCCGGCCCAGCGGCGAATGTCGTCAACCGCATCGCTCGGGTCGAGCGCCGACCGGTACGGGCGGTCCGCGGTCAGCGCCGTGTAGACGTCCGCAACGGCGATGACGCGCGCGGCCAGCGGGATGGCGACGCCCGCGAGCCCGTCCGGATACCCGTTGCCATCCCACCACTCGTGGTGATGGCGAACCGCCAGCTTGATCCGCTCCGGAAGCAGTCCCGGCCCCAGGATTTCATACCCTAAGACGGCGTGGCGTTGCACGGCCGCCCGCTCCTCGTTGGTCAGCGAGCCGCGCTTCACCAAGATGTCGTCATGGACGCCGATCTTCCCGACGTCGTGCAGATACGCCGCGATCCGGACGTCGCGAATCTCGTCCGGCGACATGCCGATGGCCGCCGCGATCGCGGCGGCCAACTCGGCGACCCGGTCGGAATGGTCACCGGCCTTCGTGTACCGCGTCTCGAGCACGTGGGAGAGCGACTGCACGATCTCGGTAAAGACCTGCTGGAGCGCCAAGTGGCGCCGTTCAAGATCGCTGGCCGCGCACAGGAGCACCGCCACGAAGGTTCCGTACAGGCTCAGCGCGCCCACCGCCACTGCCACCCAGATCGAGTCTCCCAGCAGAGCGGGGTGATCCCGCCATGGCATCAGGTACTTCTCTCCGATCCCGGCGGCGATCGCCCCCACCCCGACTCCCACGAGAACGGTGGCGCCAGCGCCGACAACGAGAAAACGGCGAAGCAGGGCCGCCCCGGGGAGCGCGGCCGATCCGTTGGGCGCCCTGTAGCCTCGTAGCCACTCCCGGACAAGCGTGACGATGCGTCACCACGGTGAGGAGAGGATGATCGAGATCGGGCCGTCGTTCGTCATTTGAGATATGCCCAGGTCGCGGGCGCTGAGGACACGCGGTCAGCAAGACATCGCCGACGCCCGGCCGGCCGCCGATCTCGCCCGTCAGGGACAGCTCGCCGGACCGGCGAAGAGTCAGGAACACACGACGCCGGAGGAACGCGATGCACCACCGCCTGACCGCCGTGCTCGCCGCGCTCATGCTGCTAGGCGCGACGTCGCCCGCCCGCGGAGACGCGACCGGCGTACGGTCCAAAGATATCTCGCCTGTGGAGTTGGCGAACGCCGTTCACGCGATTCGGGCCGGCGATACCGGCGCGCCGCGGCGGCCCAGGATCCGCACCGGTCACCACCCCCGTCGGCGAACACACGGCGCGGTGGGGGCTCACGGAGCGAGAGTGGGAGGTGTTGGTCGAGATCGCCCGCGGGTTGAGCGGCTAAGGAGATCGCGGCAAAGCTGTATCTCTCAACGTCGACGGTCAAGAGCCACGTGCGGGCGATCTATCGACAGCTGGGATTGCGGAATCGAGCCCAGGCCGTCTTGTTTCTCGTGGAGCGCTACCCACGGCTGGTGGCCGGATCGCTCCGCTCACCGGATTCGGACGACGGGACGTAACGCGGCTCGGCGGCTCCCGGCCTCGTTGCCCGGCGCCGTCTGTCAACGCGCCAACGCGTAGAAGAATGCGGCCGCCACGAGGAGGAGACCCCAGCAGAGGGTGTGGCGCCACCACCGCGGGTGGCCCCAGCTGACGCCACCGACCACGAACACGAAGCCCGCGAGGAGACCCCACGTGAGCATCTCGCCGGTGGAGAGCAACGAGAGTCCGACGAAGAGGCCGAAGCCTGCGAGACCGGATGCGACCCAGGACATGGGAGCGCCCTCCCTGTGCATCTCCGATCCCCGTCCGAACGCCCGGCGGCACGTCGCGTCCGACTCGGGTCCTTGCCTATTACTCTCTTACCCGCGATTTCCTGCGTCCGCCGTCGCGCCGAACGTCGCATGGGAACCTCCCGTACCGAGTCGCCCCCCGACACTCGGCCAAAACAAAGGGCCCACCTCGTTCCAGGCGAACCTCACCCAGCGGACGACGCCGGGATGAGCGTAGCGGACTCCGAGCCGGCGGCGTTGATTGGGGGGAAGTGTGCGAATGACTAGGGCGTCCCGCGCGGTCGCAGCTCCTCGTGTCGTGAGCATCGAGGACCTCAGGGTCTTGGCCCGGCGTCGCTTGCCGAGGGTGGTCTTCGACTATCTCGACGGCGGCGCGGACGGGGAAATCACGCTCAGGGAAAACCGCCGGGCCCTCGAGGCCGTCACGTTCCGGCCGCGTCATGCCGTGGCCGTTCCCGAGTGCGACCTGCGCGTGCGTGTGCTGGGCTTCGATCTTGCGCTACCCGCGCTGCTCGCTCCCGTCGGCTACAGCCGCTTGATGCACCCAGGTGGAGAAGTGGCGGCCGCCCCGGCGGCCCGGGCGGCGGGCACCGGATACACACTCTCCACGGTCTCCGGGCACCGGTTGGAGGACGTCAAGGCGGCGTCCGCGGGGCCGGTGTGGTACCAGCTGTACTTGGTGGGCGGTCGTGGCGCCGCCGAGGGCGCAATCGAACGAGCCCGGGCGGCGGGGTTCTCGGCGCTGGTCGTCACCATCGACACGCCCGTGGTGGGCCTGCGCGAGCGGGACGTGCGCAACGGCACGAAGGAACTGTTGAGCGGGACCGTGATGGACAAGGTTCCGTTTGTCCCGCAGCTGCTCGCCCGCCCCGCGTGGCTCGCGGGTTTCCTGCTCGACGGCGGCGTGCCCACGCTGCCCAACGTCGTCGTCCCCAACCGGGGCTCGATGACGCTCACCGACGCCCGCGTGGACCTCTCGCGCGCCATGTTCGCGTGGGACGATCTCCGATGGATCCGGGGAATTTGGCCCGGCCCGATCATCATCAAGGGCGTGCTCACGGGTGACGACGCGCGCCGGGCCGTCGACGAGGGAGCGGTGGCGGTTGTGGTATCGAATCACGGCGGGCGCCAGCTCGATTCCGCCCCGGCCTCGTTGAAGGCGTTGCCGGAGGTCGTCACGGCCGTGAGCGGCCGGGCCGAGGTGCTGATGGACGGCGGCATTCGTCGCGGCGGCGACATCATCAAGGCCATTTGCCTCGGCGCCCGCGCGGTGCTGGTGGGGCGCGCATACGCGTACGGCCTCGCCGCCGCCGGCGAGGCCGGGGTCGCCCGCGCAATCGACATCTTGCGCACCGACTTGGAGCGCACGCTCAGGCTCCTCGGGTGCACGTCCATTTCCGCGCTGGATCGCTCCTATGTGGACGTCCCGGCCACCTGACGGGGGACGCGACCGTGGTGTCCGCCGGGCGACCGCGTTTTTCGCTGGCGTTTGAAGCCCCGGGCTACCGCTGGCTCTGGCTCAACGCGTTGTGTACGGCCATGACCTATACGATCGAGCTGATCAGCCAGGGGTGGCTCATCCTGATCTTGACGCAATCCCCCCTGTGGGTGGGGCTGGCCGCGGGGTTGCGGGGAACGAGCCAGGCCGTGTTCAGCTTCGCGGGCGGCACGCTCGCCGACCACACGGACCGGCGCACAGCCCTGATCGCGATGCAAGCGGTCCAGGCCGGAGCGGCCCTGGTCGTGGCGGTTCTCGTGCTCGCGCATGCGATCCAGCTGTGGCACGTGCTGCTTTACGTCATCGTCGTGGGATGCGCGTTCGCGATCAGCAAGCCCATGGTCAACGGGCTGATCTACGACGTGGTTGGGGCGCAGCGCCTGCTGAACGCCAACGCGTTTCAGCTCATGGCCGGAAGCATCCTGCGCATCCTCGGGGCGTTGCTGGGGGGCCTGGTCATCGCGCGACTCGGCGTAGGGCAGAACTATCTGCTCATCTGCGCCGCCTACGCCGTCGGCATCGGCGGCCTGCTGGCGCTTCGCAGCCCCGCGTCGGTGCGACGGGACGCGGAGCCGTTCGTGGCCGCGGTCGGCCAAGGGTTTCGGTACGCGCTGCGGACGCCGGCGGTGCGCGCGCTCCTGTGGCTCAGCCTGGCGATCGAGTCGTTCGGCTTCTCGTACCAGTACATGCTGCCGGTGATGGCCCGGGACGTGCTCAAGGTGGGTGCGCTCGGCCTGGGGTACCTCACGGCGATGGGCGGCGCGGGACAGTTCCTCGCCACGCTGCAGGTCGCCGCAGGGGGCGACGTGTCGCGGAAGGGAACGTTGATGATCGCCGCGGCGATCGGATTCGGAGTCGGTCTCGTGCTGTTCAGCCTGTCGCCGTGGTTTCTCGTGTCGCTCGGGCTCATCGCGATCGTGGGATACCTCGGGAGCCTCTACGATGCGACACTGTCGACGGTGTTGCAGGTCAGCGCCAGCGAGGAGATGCACGGCCGCGTCATGGGATTATACTACGCGACCTGGGGGCTGAATCAGCTCGGTGCGCTTGGAATCGGCGCCGTGGCATCGGTGTTGGGGATGCCGGTCGCGCTCGCGATCGCCGGCGCGATCGTCCCGGCGTGCGCGCTTGGCCTCGTGCCCAATCTGCGCATCTTCAACGCTCGCCCGGTTGCGTGACCCGCGCGCCTGCACGGGCGGGTCGATTCCGGGGTGCTGTGCGGCTAGCCCGGCGTCTTCTCCGGGTGCGCGGGGTCTCCCGCGGCGTCCGGCATAGCCGGCGTTGCGGGCGCCGCCACGGTGCGCACCGGGGTCTTGCGCCGCTCGTCCACGACCAGCTGGAACACGTCGGGACGGGCGTAGTGCCCGGTCACGTCGAAGTCGTACTTGCCCCGGATGAGATCGCCCAAGTCGAGGTCCGCCGTCAGGATGGCCTCGCTCTCGAAGTTCGGTCCGGCCACGACCTCGCCGAACGGAGTGACGATGCAGCTCCCACCTCGAGTCACGACGGTCTCGGGGTCGTGGCCGTAGCTCGTCTCGTAGTCCTCCGGGTAGTCTTTGCGCCGGGCGAACTGATTGCACGACAGCACGAAGCACCGGCCTTCGACGGCGATGTGGCGCATGGTCGGCATCCACGTGTCGCGTTGATCGGCGGTCGGCGCGCAGTAGAGTTGGATGCCCTTCGCGTACATGGCGGTGCGCAGCAGGGGCATGTAGTTCTCCCAACAGATCACGGCGCCGAGCCTGCCGAACGGCGTGTCGAACACCGGCAGGGTCGAGCCGTCTCCGAAGCCCCACACCAGCCGCTCCGCCGCCGTGGGCATCAGCTTGCGATGCTTGCCGAGGTAGCCGTCGGGGGAGAAGAACAATACGGTGCAGTAGAGCGTGCCGCCGTCCCGCTCCACGACCCCAATGACCAGGTAGACGCCGTGCCGGTGGCTGGCGGCCGCGAGCGCGTCTACGACCGGGCCGGGGACATCGACCGCGCTCTCCCAGTACCGTTTGAACAAGTCGTAGCCGGCGCGGGCGCGGAGTCCGACGGCCGTACCGAAACTCGCGCCCCGAGGATACGCCGACAGAAATGCCTCGGGAAACACCAGCAACTGGGCCCCTTTCCCGGCGGCCTGTGCAACCAGGTCACACGCCTTGGCGAGCGTCCGCTCGCGGTCGAACGCGATCGGAGCGGCCTGCACCACTGCGGCGCGCAGCCGCTCGGTCGTGGAACGCGACGGTCCGACGTGAGACGGAGCGCACATATCGACCTCCCACGGACGTGGTCCGGCGTTATCGCGCCACCCTTCGAGGGGGTGGGTTAGCGCTCGGAAGCGCGTTGTCCTGTGGTTGCCTCCCGTGTCACCACGGTAACCGACGGGCCCGATTCGGCCACCGTTCCCCGGAGGCGACTGGCCACGCTCCGGGTCTAGGCGGCGGCGGAGAAGGGCACGAAGCCAACAACCGGCGCCAATGGGGCTCGCGGCATCGGGGAGAGACGACGTTCGAATGTCAGACGTAGCCAAACGGCTGGCGCGGGAACAGCGCGACACGACCCAGATGGGCCGAGCGCGGCGCAAGAGATTCGAGGACTCCCTGGACCTGCTCCGAGCACTGGGCTTGTCCGTCCAGGCGGTCGAATACTATCGGTCCCTGGCTCGTACGACTCGCAAGCTCCCTCACGAGCTGGTTTGTGAGGCGCTCGAGGCTCACGTGAGACGGGCGAACCCCACCGCGGCGCTCGGGCCGGGACATCCGGCCTGACGCGGGGGTCGGGACCGGCAACCGTCGGGGGCCTAGTACGTTTGAGATGCCGTTAGTATTCGCCCGAACGTAGCGACCGCAGTCCCGGTGGGTGTACTGTCTCCGTACCGTCTCGACCGAGTGCGGCCGGCAACGCCGGAAGGCAACGAAGGCGCTCCTCCCTCCGGCGCAAGCGCGGGCCACGTCTCTAGGATGGGAGTTTGACGGCTGCGACGGCCCAGACCGGTGCTCGCCCTGGGCGGCGGCCGTCGACTTTCCGGTCACCTCTCCAC
>DASQGM010000161.1:0-2155 GCA_035632615.1 bacterium
TTTCGAACGGGGAGACATTTCGATCGAGTTCTTCGCGCCGCGCGGGGCGGATACGCAACAACCGCACGATCGGGACGAGCTCTACATCATCGCGTCCGGTGCCGGCACGTTTCGGCGAGGCGCAGAGCGGACGCCGTTTGCCCCGGGCGACCTCCTGTTTGTCGCAGCCGGCGTTCCGCACGCCTTCGAGTCATTCAGCGATGACTTCGGCACGTGGGTGATTTTCTGGGGGCCCGCCGGCGGCCACCCCCAACGTCCGCCTGCCCCTTGACCGTTCCCTGGCCACGCGCTACCATAGATCAGCATACGAACGTGCGTTCGTAGTCCGAGGCTCGGCGCGGTGGAGGGGAGATGAGGGCGGGTCGCACGATCGCCCACGTGGACATGGACGCGTTCTATGCGTCCATTGAGGTTCGGGACACCCCGAGCCTCCGCGGGCGGCCGGTGATCGTCGGCGCTCCTCCCGATGCCCGAGGCGTGGTCGCGGCGGCATCGTACGAGGCCCGCAGATACGGAGTGCACTCCGCGATGCCGGCGCGAGAAGCCGGGGCACGGTGCCCGAACGCCGTGTTTCTTCCGGTGAACATGGACAAGTACCGGGCCGTGTCCGCGGAGCTGTTCGATCTCCTCGGGACGTTCACGCCCCAGATTGAACCTCTCTCGATCGACGAAGCGTTCCTGGATCTCACGGGGTGCCCCGTGCCGATCGATGCCCCCCCGTCCGCCGGCCCGCGCGACGACCCCGGCCTGGCGATCGCCGGCGCGATCAAGGCGCGCATTCACCGCGTGCTCGGCCTGCCCGTGTCCCTCGGCGTCGCCCCCAACAAGTTTCTCGCGAAGCTGGCGAGCGAGCTTGCGAAGCCCGACGGGTTGCGGCGTGTTTATCCCGGCAAGGTGCAGTCGACGCTCGACCCGCTGCCGGTGACCGCGCTGTGGGGGGTGGGCGAGGAGATGCGCCAGCGGCTTGCGGCGCTCGGCGTCTCGACCGTGGGGGCGCTGCGGCGCACACCGACCTCGGTGTTGCGCGCGGCCGTCGGGTCTTCGGCGGAGCATCTGGCGCAGCTCAGTCGCGGGCTCGACGACCGCCAGGTCGTCACGTCGCAGGACGCCAAGTCGATCGGACGTGAGACCACGTTCGATCACGATACCGCCGCGCCGGACACGCTCGGGCGTGTCCTGGCGGAGCTGGCCGAGGATGTTGCGCGACGACTCCGCGCCGACGGCGTGCTCGCGGCGACGGTCACGCTGAAGGTGCGGTACGCGGACTTCCGGACGATTACGCGCGCCACCACGCTGGCGTGGCCGACCGACGCGGGCGCCGATCTCCGCGATGTCGTGTCCCCGATGTGGGAACGTCTGCAGCCGCTCGAGCGGCCGGTCAGGCTGCTGGGGGTCACCGCCTCACGGCTCAGCCGGACGGCGTCGAAACAGTTGCTGCTGTTCGGCAGCGGCGACCAGCGGGAGCGCGTGGACCGCGTCGTGGACGCGATCAACACGCGGTTCGGCGGCGGCACGGTCCGTCAGGCGCGGCTCGTGGATCCGGGCGACTAGCGCCGTGCACCCCGGCGCGCGCGCAGGCGGCGCCTTGCGCCGGACAGGCGCAGTTCCGTTGCCGCGTCGTCAACATCGGCGGTCAGCGGCCCGAGCCACCGCCCTCGGGCCCCGACCGCTTCGGCGCGGCAGGGCTCCCGCCCCTAGATCGACGCGCTGCCCTCAGGTCGTCTCGGGAAAGGGTTGCGGGCGCGTCGCGCCCGCCGCGACGAGCACGTCGTCCTTCAGCACCCCGATGAATGGGAGGTGCCGGTACCGCTCCCGGTAGTCGAGGCCGTACCCGACCACAAACCGGTCGGGGATCTCGAACCCGCGGTACCCGATCTCCAGGGTATCCAGGATGCGCCGGTAGGGCCGATCGAGCAGGGTGCAGATGCGGAGTGTCGCCGGTGAACGCGCCTGCAGCAGGCGGATGAGATAGCCTGCCGTCAAGCCGGTATCGATCACGTCCTCGACCAGCAACACGTCGCGGCCGGTGATCTCGACGTCGAGGTCCTTGATCAGCCGCACGACGCCGCTCTTCGCCCGTGCGGTGCCGTAGGTGGTGATCGCCATGAAGTCGATCTCGGTCTGGACCGCGATCGCACGGCTCAGGTCTGTCAGG
>DASQGM010000162.1:0-1830 GCA_035632615.1 bacterium
GCGTGCACACCCGGGTCCGCCCATGGTCCGGTCGCGACGGGACTACTTGAGGATGCCGAACATCTCCGCGCGCTTGGCGACGACGTCCCAGTCCAGGTTGTCGAAGAACTTGTCGATGTACGACGCTTTGCCCGTGCCGTAGTCGATGAAGTAGGCGTGCTCGAAGCAGTCGAGCGCCACGAGCAGCCCGCAGTTCCAGACCGGGTACGTGTTCTGCTCGTCGCCGATGAAGTTGAAGACCTGGCCCGCATCGAAGTCGTACGCGGTCCACGCCCACCCGCGCGCGGCGATCGCGGTCGCCTTCATGTCGGCCTTCCACGCGTCGAAGGAGCCGTACGCCTTCTCGATCAGGCCGAGCAGCTTGCCGGACGGTTTGCCGCCCTTGCCGCCGATGTGTTCGAAGTAGAGCTCGTGGTTCTTCACGCCCCCGAGAGCGCGGGACAGCTCCACCTTCAACTCGCGGATTTCCGAGTACGTCGGGTTGGCCTTCGACAGGTCCACGCCGCCGCTGGCGAGCCGGTCGAGGATCTCGTTCGACTTGCCCACGTACCCCTGATACAGCTTGTAGTGCTCCTCCATCGTTTTCTTGCTGATGCCGTTCAGCTCGACCTCAAACGAACGGAACTTCTTGGCCTCGAACTTCGCCATGAACCGTCCCTCCTCTCGGGGTTTGCAACGCCGTCGCACCTGCACGTCGACCAGCGGGGGGTTGGCAACTGACGGTTTGATTATACGTCCCGGCGGAACGCGGGGGCAAGGACCGACTACCGCGGCGCCGGGGGCGAGGGATCCGCCGCGCCGTCCGCGCGCGTCACGTAGTCCTCCTTCCGGTATGTTCCCCGCTGTCCGCAGTGCGGACACGCGTGGTAGTTCGCGGCGAACGTCCCCTTGGCGAAGTTGCGCGTGGCCATCCGGATTCCCGTGTCGAACTCGCGCCCGCAGGCGCGGCAGCGCACAAGGAGGGCGAGTCTGGCCACGTTCGCGCTACACCCCCCGGCCGGCGCGTCGCGCGCGCGCCGCGACGATGTCGGCGCGGCGCCAGATTCGATATCGACCCTCGCCGACGAGCGGCACGGGAAGGACGCCCGCGCGCTCCGGGTCGAGCAGGGCGGCCGGCGGCACGCCCAGGATCTCCGCCGCCTCGACGACCGTGACGATGTCCTCGCCGTCCCGGACGAGCCGGCAGAGCGTGGCCAGAAATGAGTGGGCGTCCGTGGGGCGCGACAGAAAGAACTCGACGGCCCGGCGGCCGTCGAGGTGCGCCTGCTTGGTCAGGTTGCTGAACCGTCGCAACTCGTCGGGGTAGCCGCGGAGGTGGGCGAGGACCATCGCATCCAGGTTTTCGGGGACGACGTGTTCCGGCAACGCAGGGCCCTCCTGCACGTGACCGGCTTGCTCCCCCGGTGCGCGCGGACGCGGGATCCGGGAATGACGTGGTGCCGAAGGGGAGACTCGAACTCCCACGGGCTTTCGCCCACTACGCCCTGAACGTAGCGCGTCTGCCAATTCCGCCACTTCGGCATGCTTTCCGGCAAAAACAGCATACTGGAGGCGTCGATCGAGTGTCAAGGCGACGCGTTCGGTGCGGCGCGTCACGTCCCGGCCGCGTCCGCTCCCGAGAGCGCCGCGACGACCTCCGGGAGGCGCGAGAGGTCGCGGAGCTCCCGTGTAGGGCGTACCGCGTCCACCGGTTCGTCGTGGCGGTTGATGAAGACGGTTCGATATCCGAGCGCGGCCGCGGGGGCCATGTCATGGTACAGACTCGCGCCGACGTGCACCGTGCGGGCAGCCGCGGCACCGGTCTCGGCCCGAAAGCGCTCCCAGTGACCC
>DASQGM010000163.1:0-1756 GCA_035632615.1 bacterium
GTCGCGCGTGATCACGATGCTGCCGCCCGCGTGCACGCGGGCGGTCTGCCCAGGGTACACTACGGTGGTCGTATCCGCCTGGTCCAGGATCGCCGGACCGGCCACGACGCCGCCGATCGGCAACGCGAACCGATCATAGACGGGCGCGTGGGCGTAGCCGCGTTCGGCGAAGTACATCCTGCGCGTGCCCGACGGCGCGGTGGAGACCCGCGCGCCCTCCGCCGGGGCGACCGCCGGCGCCGGGAGCGTGTACACGTGCACCCCCCGCACGCTGACGAACTCGACCTCGCTCTGCTCGCTGTGGTGTCCGTAGTAGCGGTCGTGGACCTCGTGGAAACGCCGTTGCAGCTCCGCGAGGGCGGGCTCGGTCACCGCACCGTCGGGGAGGGGCACGCTCAGCTCGTAGGACTGGCCGACGTACCGCATCTCCGCGTACCGCTGAATCGAGACGCGGGCCGGCGGCACGCCCTCGACGCGCATCGCCGTTCCGCAGTGCCCATCGATGTCCGCGAACAGCGCGGCCAGCTCCGCGGCGGACGCCCGGCCAAACGGCTTGGGGTACGGGCGGGCCTGCTCGTGACGAATGTCGGCCATCAGCAGGCCGTACGCCGACGCGACGCCGGGCCGCGACGGTACGACGACCGCCTTGGCGCCGAGCAGTTCCGCCAGCCGTCCCGCGTGGATCGGCCCCGCCCCTCCCATCGCGACGAGCGCGATGCCGCGCAGATCGTACCCGCGCCGCACCGACACTAGCCGCACCGCCTCGGCCATCTGGGTGTTGACGATGTCGTGGATTCCCGACGCGGCCCGGGGGACGTCCATGCCGAGCGGCCCGGCGATCCGCCGCGCGATCGCCTCGTGGGCGCGATCGGCGTAGAGCTCGAACCCGCCGCCGGCATAGGTCTCGGGATTGAGGTACCCGAGCACGAGGCTCGCGTCGGTCACCGTGGGCTCGGTGCCCCCTTTCCCGTAGCACGCGGGCCCCGGCACCGCGCCCGCGCTCTCGGGCCCCACCTTGAGCCCGCCGGCCGCGTCGAGAAACGCGATGCTCCCGCCGCCCGCCCCGATCGTGTGCACGTCCACCATCGGCACGCGGAGCGGGTACTTGTCGATGCGTCCCTCCGAGCTCGTCTCGATGCGCCCGTCCCGCACCATCGCCACGTCGAAGCTCGTCCCGCCCATGTCGAGCGTCACGAGGTCGCCGAACCCCGCGCCGCGGCCCGCCGCTGCGCCCGCGACCACGCCGGCCGCGGGACCGGAGAGCATCGTCCCGACCGGGCGCTCAACCGCGAGCCGCGCCGCGGAGATTCCTCCATGGGACTGCATGATCTGAAAGGGACACCGGAAGCCGTGCCGGCCGAGCTGCTCCTCGAGGTCGCTCAGGTACGACGCGACGGCGGGACGCAGGTAGGCGTCGAACGCGGTCACGACCAGGCGCTCGTACTCCCGGAACTTCGGGTCGACCGCCGAGGACAGCGAGACGGGCAGATCCGGGAAATGTTCCCGGAGCAGCGCGGCCGTGCGCTG
Organism: bacterium; assembly: GCA_035632615.1. Lineage (GTDB taxonomy): Bacteria > Sysuimicrobiota > Sysuimicrobiia > Sysuimicrobiales > Segetimicrobiaceae > JAJPIA01. The sequence goes on from DASQGM010000163.1 coordinate 1,528, forward strand.
CTCGTGATCCGGGTGGAGAAACGAGAACAGGTAACAGACCGCGATCGCCTCGACGCCGTGCTCCTCCCGCAACCGCCGCGCCGCCCCGAGCACCGCGGCCTCATCGAGGGGCTCGACGACGTTCCCGCGCGCGTCCACGCGCTCGGGGATCCCCACGATGCGGCGGCGCGCGGCCAGGAACAGCGGTTCTTCAGGGTCCGCGTTGAGATTGTACATCTCCGTGCGTTTC
>DASQGM010000164.1:0-5117 GCA_035632615.1 bacterium
GTGTCACCCACACTCGCGCGGGCGGACGCGCGTGATTCACAGCCGTCAGCATTTGCCGGCGAGATGATCCTCCCGGCACAGATCATCGCCGCGACATAGCTCCGCGCGCCGCGGACGCGGCGCCAGTTGCGACCTCGCGCCCCGATCTCCTGTCGGCCCGTACGTCTGCGGCGTCACCGCCTTGGTTCTCGTCCCGCGCAATCTCCATCACGACGTCGGTCCTTCCGTCCGCGGGTCGGGCGCGCCGCGCTGCGTCGATGGCCACGGCCGGTGGGTTCCGGCCGCTGCGTTCGTCGCGGGAAATTCCCGTCCCGATCTGCTATAGTAATGGCCGGAGTTCGCGATCGGTCGATGCGGGAGTAGCTCAATGGTAGAGTGCCAGCCTTCCAAGCTGGCGATGCGGGTTCGATTCCCGTCTCCCGCTCCAACTTCATCCGCGGTGTGGACGCTGCAGGATGTGGCGAGCCAGCCGGCCATTGCGTGTCGCGATGCGGGGGAGCCGGGACGACGAGGTGAAGATTCGGGCGCGTCGCCAGGGAGGAACGGGCGGGGCGGCGAAATAGGGGCGCGCGCATCCTGCCCGGGTGCGCGTCCTGTGCCGGCCAACGGCGGAGGAGGCGGTATGAACAAGGAAGAGCTGGTCGACCAGGTGGCCCAGGGGACGGGTCAGACGAAAAAGCAGGCGATGGTGATCGTCGACGCCGTGTTCGCGAGCATCGCGGACGCGCTGCGGCGCGGCGAGAAGGTCACCGTCGTGGGGTTCGGGACGTTCCAGGTCAAGTCCCGCGCGGCGCGCGATGGCCGGAACCCCAAGACCGGTGACAAGATCCACATCCCCTCCCGAAAGGTGCCGGCGTTCACGGCGGGCAAGGACCTGAAGGCCGAGGTCAACTGACGCGACGCGGAACGCGGATGTTTGCGCGGCGGGCCGCAGCGACGGCCCGCCGCGTGTTCAACGACGGGATTCTCGGAGCGACAACGTGGCGGCGAAGATCCTCGACGGCAACGCCCTCATGCGGGCGCGCAGGGCCGGACTCGCGGCGGAGGTGGAGGCGTTCACCGCGAGACACGGCGTCGCGCCGTGTCTCGCCGCGATCCTGGTCGGCGACGACCCCGCATCCCACTCCTACGTCAAGAGCAAGGCGCGCGACGCGGGCCGCGTCGGGATGCGGTCCGAGACGTTTCAGCTGGCCGCGTCGACGACGGCCGCCGAGCTGCTCGCGCTGATCGATGATCTGAACGCGCGCCGCGACGTGCACGGGATCTTGCCGCAGCTTCCCCTGCCGCGGCAGATCGACCCGGATCTCCTGTTCGAGCGGCTCCGGCCCGAGAAAGACGTGGACGGGCTCACGCCGGCGAACCTCGGCCGTCTCGTGATCGGCCGCGCCCGCCTCGTGCCCTGTACGCCGCGGGGCGTCATGGCGTTGATCGATTCCGCCGGGGTCGACCTCGCGGGGAGAGAGGCCGTGGTCGTCGGCCGCAGCACGATCGTCGGCAAACCCACCGCCCTGCTGCTGCTCCAGCGGCACGCCACCGTGACGATGTGTCACTCGCGCACCGCCGACCTGGCGGGGCACATCGGCCGCGCCGACATCCTCGTCAGCGCCGTTGGCCAAGCCCGCTTGGTCCGGCGGGAGATGGTGAAACCTGGCGCGATCGTGATCGACGTCGGCATCAGCCGCGTCGACGGCGATCTGGTGGGCGACGTGGACTTCGACGCGGTCCGGGACGTCGCGGGCGCGATCACGCCGATGCCTGGCGGAACCGGCCCGATGACGCGGGCGATGTTGCTGGAAAACACGCTGGCCGCGGCGCGGTGGCAACTCGAGGAGTCCGTGTGACCTACGCCGAGGCGCTGAGGTATCTCGAGGACCTCATCAAGCCCGATCGGCCGCGGCGGCCCTACACCGAGGTGAAGCTCGCGCGCATGCGCGACCTGCTCTCGCGCCTCGGCGATCCGCAGGCACGCCTGCGCGCCGTCCTCGTCGCCGGCACCAAAGGAAAGGGCTCGGCGGCGGTCATGATCGCGGAGATGCTCAAGACGGCGGGGTATCGTGTCGGCTTGGCGGTGAAGCCGCACCTCGTCGACTACCGCGAGCGCATCCAGGTCGACGGCCAGATGATCGGGAAAGCCGAGCTCGCCGTGCTGGTCGCGTCGGTTCGCCCGGCCGTCGAGGCGGGCGCCGTCGAGCCGTGGGGCCTTGCAACGTACGTCGAGACGACCGTCGCGATGGCGTTCACGCACTTCGTCCGCCGGGAGGTGGACGTGGCCGTGGTCGAGGTGGGGATCGGCGGCCGCCTCGACGCGACGAATACACTGGACCCCGCCGTTTCGGTGATCACGCCGATCAGCTACGATCACACAGAGCTGCTCGGGACGACGCTGGACGCGATCGCCCGTGAGAAGGCGGGGATCATCCGTCCCCGCGGGCGCGTGGTGTCGGCGCCGCAGCCCGACGAGGCGGGTGCCGTGATCGCGGAGACGTGCACCGCGCAGGGCGCGCGGCTGGTCCTGGTCGGACGCGACGTCCGCGCGACGCTGCACGAAGCGTCCCTCGATGGTGTGCACGCGTCGATCGACGGCCTCCGCGGCCGGTACGATGTGCGGGTGCCGCTCCTGGGACGGCACCAGGCGCAGAACGCCGCCACGGCGATCGCTGCCGTCGAGCTGCTCGGCGACGCCGGCGTCGACGTGCCCGCCGACGCGATCCGCGCCGGGTTGGGCTCGGTGCGCTGGCCGGCGCGCGTGGAGTTGGTCGGCACCCACCCGTACACGATCGTGGACGCGGGCCACAACCCCGCGTCGATGGCCGCGCTGCGCGAGACGCTGCATGAGCTCCTCGGCCATCGCCGGCTCGTGCTCCTGTTCGGGATGCTGGCCACCAAGGACTACCGCACGGTCACGGCGCTGATCGCGCCGCTCGCCGATCAGACCGTGACGACCCGTCCGGACAACCCGCACGCGCTGCCCGCCGCCGCTCTTGCGGATGAGGTCCGCCGGTACACGCCCAACGTGGTCGCGATCGAGGACTGGCGTCTGGCCCTGGCCGAGGCGAGGCGGCTGGCGCAGCCAGAGGACGTGCTCGTCGTCACCGGTTCGTTCTACTTCGTCGGCGAGGCCCGCGAACGGCTGCTCCGGAGGAAGGCCGCGGCGCCGGCGAGAAGGTAAAATCGAGATGTGGGTCGATCTGCTGGCAGAGGAGTTGCTCAAGTCGTCGCCCGGCCCGCACGTGGTGAACGACGCGAAGACGCCGTCCGGCCACGTGCCGGTCGCGCACCTGCGGGGCGTGCTGATGCACGACTGCGTCGCGCGGGCGCTGCGCGACGCGGGCGCCCCGACGACGTTCCTTTACGGGTTTGACGACTACGACCCGATGGACGATCTCCCGCCGTCGCTGCCGGACTACGCCCGGTACATGGGCATGCCGTTCGCCATGATCCCGTCGCCCGACGGCCGCGCCCCGAGTTACGGCCACTTCTACGCGGCCGAGTTTGCCGACGCGTTCAATCGGCTCGGCGCGCACCCGACGATCTACCGAACCTCCGAGATGTACCGCGCCGGCGGCTTCGACGACGGGATCCGGCGCGCGCTGGATCGGGTGGAGACGATCCGGGCGGTCTACCGGGACGTGACACACAGCAAGCGCATCGACGGCAACTGGTGGCCCGTCCAGGTGCTCTGCGAGCGCTGCGGGCGCATCGGGACGACGAACGTGCTCGCGTGGGACGGGGACCAAGTCGAGTACGTGTGCGCGCCGGACAAAGTCGCGTGGGCCCAGGGGTGCGGGTATCGGGGCGAGCGATCTCCGTTCGGCGGCGGGGCGAAGCTGCTCTACCGTGTGGAGTGGCCGGCGAAGTGGGCGGCGCTCGGGGTCACGGTGGAAGGGGCCGGGAAAGACCACATGACGCGCGGCGGGACGCACGACGTGGCGCGTGAGGTCAGCGCCCAGGTCTTCGAGCGGCCGGCGCCGTTCTCGTTCGCCTACGAATTCCTGCTGTACGGCGGCAAGAAGATGAGCACGTCCAAGGCCGTCGGCGCCACCGCGTCGGAAATTCTCCAGGTGCTGCGGTCCGAACTGGCGCGTTTCCTGATCGTGCGTCCGCTGCCCCGCCGTCAGGTGGAGTTCGATCCCGGCGGCGACACGATCCCCAACCTGTACGACGAGTACGATCGCGCCGCCGCGGCCTACTTCAAGGAGACCGACAACCCGGACCTCGCGCGCACGTTCCACTTCGCGCGCGTCGATGTTCCCCCGCCGCACTGCTACCGGCCGAGATTCGTGAAGGTCGCGTACCTCACGCAGATGCCGTCCGTCGATCTCCCGAGGGCGGTCGCACGCGATAAGGCGGCGCCGCTCACCGACGACGACCGCGGAGAACTGGCGCACCGCGTCGCCGACGCCCGACGGTGGCTCGCCACGTACGCCCCGGAGCACTACAAGTTCGAGGTGCGCGACTCGGTGCCGCAGAGCGCCGCCGTGCTCACGCCCGCGCAGCGGCGGTACCTGCTGCGGGTCGCGGACGCCATCGAGACCGGTCCCCGTGCGGGCGACGCGGGACCCTCCCCGCCGAGCGGGCCTGCGGGAGGCCGCACCGCCACGTCGGCCGAGACGCGCGCCCGCGCGACGACCCTCGACGACCGCCGGCCGCCGGGCGGCGCGGCCTGGACGGGAGAGCAGCTGCACGCGCGTCTCCACGAGCTCAAGGCGGAGGTCGCCCTGAGCCCGCGCGAGGCGTTCGGCGCGATCTATCAGGCGTTCCTCGGGAAGGACTCGGGACCGCAGGCGGGATGGCTGCTCGCCGCGCTCGATCCGCAGTTCGTGTTGAGCCGGCTCAGGGAGGTAGCGCGCGATGCAGCCTGAGGGAATCCGCGGCCGCGCCTGCGTGGTCGCCGTGCTGAAGAGCCTGGGCGCGCGATGTGTCGCGCAGATCGAAGCGGTGGATCCGCGTGTCCGGGTCGTCCCGGTGACCGATCGCACGACCTGGTACCAGGAAGCACCGGACGCGGAGGTCATCCTGGGCTTTCGGCCGCTGCGCGAAGGCGCGACGCGGGCCCAGGCCCTGAAGTGGGTGCACCAGGGGGGAGCCGGAGTCGAGAACCTCACCGAGGACGTCGC
>DASQGM010000165.1:0-15278 GCA_035632615.1 bacterium
CCACGACCGGTCATGGCCGTCCGAATCCGTCCCCGTGGACCGTACCCACCGGTCGGGGTTGAGGTCGAACGTCGACCCACCCGAGGGAATGTCGCCGATCCAGTACCAACGATCGCCCCAGTGGAGTTCGGCGCGGTGCGCCCGCTGGCCGCCGAGCTCCACCCTGAGGGTGCGTCCCTGCTGCTCCAGCTCGGCGCGCGCGGCGCGGGACACGGCGCCGATCGCCGCGAAGGCCCGCGGCCCGGCCCCCGCGGTGAGCGTCCCCTCGAGCACCGTGCCCCGGTCCGTGACTTCAGCCCGAAGATCGCCGGAGGCGGTCACGGGCGCGACGACGCTCCCGCCGGAAACCTGAACGCGGTACCGGCCCCCGTACGGCACGGCGACCGCGCCCACGGTCAGCGCCCGGGCCACGGCGGTCCCGGAGGCCTGCTCCAGGAACGTGACGTCGACCACCGAGGTGGAACGCGCGCGCACGGCCACGGCGAGGCGCCAGAACACGACGAGCGCCACGGCAACGACCGCGAGGCTCGCGAGGACGCCGGCCCGACGCGCCCGGCGCCGGCCGATCAGGTACAACATCGCAAGATACGCCAACACGGCCCCGGCGACCTCGGCGTGCACAAACGGGTCGAGCGACGGCCCTGCGGGTACTTGCTCCGCGACCGCGTCGATCTGGACCTGAGAGGCGGCCGGTTCTCCGAGCGCGGCCGTCCAGAGGCGCACGCGACCCGGCCATTCGGCAAACGCGGGAAGCCTGGGATCGAATCCCCACAGCTGCACCCATCCCGCTCCCGCGTGGGCGCCCGCGATCACGGCCACTCCGCCGGCCCGCGTCACGGTCGCGCCGGCACGAGGGTCGAGCGCGCTGACCGCGTAGGGCCCCGCGGGCAGGTCGCCGCCGGCCCGGGTCGGCCCGGGCGGAGGCGGAGGCACGACGCGCATCGGTCCGACGGACGCCGGCAGTACGTCCCGAAGAAACGGCGGCGGCGCCGGCGTGCCGGGCCGGGCCACAACCAGCAGGCGCCCCCCGAGACGGACCCAGGTCAGGAGCGCGTCACGTTGCGCGTCGTCGAGACGCCCGGGATCGAGATCGCGGACGACGAGGAGATCGACGGCCGCGTACTCCTGCCAGCGGCGCGGCAACGAGTCGGTGCCGACGTACGCTGTGACCACGCGCTGGGGCAGGCGCGCGAAGGACTCCAGGCCGGCCGCCTCATCGGAGAGCGCAGCCACGATGCGGCCGCCGACCAGCATCGGATCGATCGGCACGGCCCGGTGCAGCTGCTCCCGCCCGGCGACAATGACCCGCACGACGAGCGGCCGCCGAATATCGCTCAGCACGACCGGAACGTCAAACGAGCGGCCGGCGCCGGCGACGGCCTGGAACGGCACAACCGTCGTGGTCACGACCTCGCCGGTCTGGCGGCCGAGCGCGGGGACGTCGACCGTGACCATCGCCGGGCCTCCCTCGGGTAGCGCCGGAACCTCGATCTTCAGCGGAACCGGCACCCCCACCCGGACGGCGCCGGCGAACCCGATGTGGACGACCAGGTCCTGGTCCACGCCGGTCGCGACGGCCGGGGCGACGGACAATAACACGAGGACGCCGCAAAGCAAAGCGAGGGCATGGCCAACGGGCCATGCCCTCGCTTGAACGTGCTCGCTAGGACGACTTCGTCCCGGCACTGGTCGTGGACGCTGCGCTGCCGCCCCCAGCCGCCGGGGCCGTCGCCGTGGATGATGCGGGCGAGCCTTTGGGCGCGGACGAGTCCTTGGACGCAGATGAGTCCTTGGACGCGGACGACGACTTCCCATCGCCCTCCGCCGGCGCCGGGGTCTTGCGGTAGTCGTTGACGTGGAACCCGGCTCCCTTGAAGATGATCCCGACGGATGAAAACACCCGGCGCACCGGTGCGCGGCACCGCTCGCAACGCTCCACCGCCTCGGCGACCGCGTGCGTCACCTCGAATTGGTGACCGCACTTCGTGCACCGGTACTCGTAGATCGGCATACTCCCACCTCCGTAACTCACCCCCACGCATTCGCGCAGACGCCGCGAACGCGCGGGAACCCGGACGTTCCTATCGCCGGGGTGCGCGTCCTCGTGCTGCACCCCCCGCACACCACGGCCCCACCCGCGCGGCGGGCGGGGCCGCCATGCGCCTTCGTCTCAGGTACTATTGTGGGACGGCCCTCCCGGCGTGTCAAGCGAGCACGCCCAAGGCCTCACCGACGCTCGAGCGTGGCCACCCACACCGGCCCGCGGCCGTCGGAGGTGTCGGTCCCGAATGCCAGGTGGAGCCCGTCCGGAGCCCATCGCGTCACGAGCGCTCGAGCGTACTCCACGATCTCAGGATGGTAATCGGCAATCCGCAGCCGGGCGCCCGTCGTCACGTCGACGACCTCGACCGACGTCTCGTTCGGCGCGATCGCCGCGCCGAACGCCACGACCGTTCCGGACGGCGCCCAGGACAACCCGGTGTAGACGCCCCCCGGGGTCAGCGTCCGGCGGCCCGTCCCATCCAGCCTGACGACCACGATCTGTCCCCGCGCTCCGGTCGCGGCGTCCGGCGATCCACCCACATACGCGACGAATCGCCCGAGCGGGTCGAACGCTGGCCCGGCCATCGTATCCCGCCACCCGAGCGGGATTGCGACCGGGTGGAGCGCCCGCGCCGCAATCCGCAACAACCGGGTCGACGACGCTTCGCCCTGCGGGGCGAGCGCGAGCACGAGATCCCGCCCGTCGGGCGACCAGCCCACGGTCTGCACCACGAGACCCGCCGGCAGCGCCACGGAGACCGAACGGGCGCGTCGCCCGTCGCTTCCGTCCTGCCACGTCGCGATCTCGTCGTGGTCCCCGCTGGGCACCACGTACGCGAGTCGCATGTCACGTGGGGCCCACGTCACGAGGCGCACCCCCGCGCCCCCCCACACCCCGGCGGGCCGCAGCCCGTCGAGGCCAACGGTGTAGAGCGTCCCGTCGGACACGACGGCGAGCGAGCGTCCGCCGGGGGCCCACGCGACCTCGGTGACGCGCGGGAGCGTCGCCAACCGGCGCGCACCCGTGCCGTCCGGCCGCACCTGCCACACGGCATCGTCGGTTCCGAACGCCAGCACGCGACCCCGCGGGCCCCAGGTGGGCGGACTCGACGCCGCGACATCGGACACCCGGGTCACCTCCGCGACGCGCAAGAACGGCGGGCCGAGCCCCGCCGGCGTCCGCTGCACCGTGCACGCCGTAAACACAAGCGCGGCTGCCAGCACGCCAGCCAGCAGCCGCACTCGCACGCCACCCGCCATGCGGGCGATCAGCACACGGTGTATTTGCCCTCGGCTAGGTCCCGGCAGAACACGTGAATCCCGGCCAACTCCCGGTCGAGCACCTCCCGGACACGGCGCGTGACCGCGGACTTCCGCAGTCCCTTGTCCAGAATGATTTGCGCCGCGGTGACCGGTTGGTCGATGGGCTTCCCGATCTGGCTGACCATCCAGACGTAGACTTCCCGGACCCCCGGCACTTCCTCGTAGACCTTCTGCGCCACGAGGTGCGTGAAGATCGAGTAGATCTTGCCGACGTGCGAGACCGGGTTCTTCCCTGCGGCCGCTTCCGTCCCCATCGGGCGGTTGATCGCGATCACCCCGTTGACCTTGTTCCCGCGTCCGATCTGGCCGCTGTCGCCCGATTCCGCGGACGTCCCCAGCACCGACAGGTAGACGCCGTTGATCCCTCTGCCGGGTTCGTCCAGCGTGTTGAGATCGAACGCCACCTTGTCCATCGTGGTGCGTCTCGCCAGAAACGCCATGACGGCGTCGTACAGCGCCTGCTTGCGGCGAAAGTAGTCTGCTTCTCCCTCCACGAACCGGTCCACGAACGCCACCGCCGCGGTGAGGCGCAGCTCGCGCCCCATCCGCACGCCCATGACCTTCACGTCTTCGCCGGCCTCGGGAAACTCTTCCTTGAACGTGCGCGAGTTGATGTACTGCTCCGTCTCACGGACCAACCGCTCCGTCTCCGTCATCGGCCAGTAGCCCACGGCGGCCGACGTGTCGTTCGCGCCCCCGGTGTCGCGGCTGAAGATGTCGACCAGTTCGGCCGACCCGGGTTTGATCTCGTTCTGATACGTCATGTGCGGGCCGTCGTGATCGTCGGACCCTCCCGGGTCGACGAACCGCAGGTTTTCACGGATCCAGTTCTTGGCGGTCCGGATCGCGATCTCGCGAATCGGCAGCTCGCGACCGTTGAGGCCGTAGGCCGCCCGGTCGCCGAAGATCAGTTTCATCGGCTCCCGGATCGTGCCGCCCCCGAACCGGACCTGGGCGTCGCCCGCGACCAGAAAGGCCTTGTCGATGTTGTGGTGGAGGATGTGTCCGAACTGGCTGAGGTACTCCTTGCTCAGCTCCACGGAGACCCGATCCATGATCGCGTCGCAGATCGAGTCGGGATGACCGATCCCCTTCCGCTCCACCATCTCGACCTGCGTGTCCCCGACCGGAACCCCGGACAAGGTCTCCACCAAGATATTCCGCATTGCTCCCTCCTTCAGATGCGCGGGCCGGCCGGGGACGTCCGGCCCGGTCTCGGGCGCCTCACCCCTTGGGGGCGGCCGCCTGCTTCTCCCGCACGATCTCCTCGACTTCCTTCATCAAGCCGTCCAGGAGCTGCGCCTCGGGCAGGCTGGCCACGACCTTGCCCTTGCGGAAAATCAGCCCCATGCCCTTGCCGCCGGCCACGCCGAGGTCCGCCATGCGCGCCTCGCCCGGCCCGTTCACGGCGCACCCCATCACCGCCACCTTGATCGGCACCGCGTACGCGGCGATGCGCTTCTCCACCTCCTGCGCGAGCCGGACGATATCGACGTCGGCCCGCCCGCAGGAGGGACAGGCGATCAGCACCGGGCCGCGGAGGCGCAGCCCGATCGCCTTGAGGATCTCGAACCCGGCCTTGACCTCCTCCTCCGGAGGCGCCGCGAGCGAGATGCGGATCGTATCGCCGATCCCGCGCGACAGGATCGCGCCGAGCCCGACCGCAGACTTGACCGTGCCGGCCCAGGCGGTACCAGACTCGGTGATGCCGACGTGGATCGGATAGGCCATCCGCTCGGCGATCTTGACGTACGCCTCCAGCGCCATCTCCACGTCGCTGCCCTTCACGGACACCACGATGTCATGAAAGTCCAGGTCTTCGAGGATCTTGATCTCCTCGAGCGCGCTCTCGACGAGCGCGTCCGCGCACGGCTCGCCGTACTTCCGAAGCATCTCCTTCGAGATCGAGCCGACGTTCGCGCCGACGCGGATCGGCACGCCCCGCCCCTTGGCCTCCCGCGCCACGATCCGCACCCGGTCGGCCGACCCGATGTTGCCAGGGTTGAGGCGGAGCTTGTCGACCCCGGACTCCAGTGCCGCGAGCGCGAGCCGGTAGTCGAAGTGGATGTCCGCGACCAGCGGCAGCCGGATGCGCGTCTTGATCTCCCGCAGCGCGGCCGCGGCCACCTGGTCCGGGACGGCGACGCGGACGATCTCGCACCCGAGCGTTTCGAGGCGTTCGATCTGGGCGACCGTGGCGTCCGGGTCGCGCGTGTCGGTAGTGGTCATCGACTGCACGGCGACCGGGGCTCCGCCGCCGATCGTCACGCGACCGATTTGCACCGGCCGCGTTTGCGTACGGTCCATGCACGGCTCCTCGGGCGTTCTATGAACGTCTTATTGTAGCACCCACACCACCACTCCTGCCACCGACGCCGTCACGGCAGCGTCAGGTGCACCGGATGCATGATGTCGCGGACGGTGAGCGCGAGAATCAAGCACAACAGCAGCGCGAGGCCCACCAGGTGGATGTAGCCTTCGCGCCTCGGATCGACTGGCCGCCGCCGCAACCCCTCGACCAGCAGAAACGCCGCGCGGCCGCCGTCGAGCGCCGGGAGCGGGAACAGGTTGAACAGCCCGATGATGATGCTGAAGAACGCGGTGAAGTAGAGGAACGTCTCCCCACCCGCGTGCGCAGCCTGGCCGAGAACGTTCACGGCGGTCACCGGGCCGCCGAGCTGCCCCAGGAGCTGGCCGGACCGGGCGAGCGTGCCGAGCGCGGTCAGATACGCGACCATGTCCCGGCCGGTGGTGAGCGCGCCCCAGCCGAGGGCGCGGATCGGATCCAGGTGGCTGCGGACCACCTGGGGCAGGAACCCGGTCAACCACACGCGCTGGCGTGGATCGTACTTGGTCGGCACGTGCACCAGGAAACGGGTGGGGCCGCGCTGGATCAGGAACGACAGGGTGCGGCCGTTGCTGGTGTGGATGAGGCGGATGACCTCGTTGCCGTCGTCGCGCATCAGCCGGCCGTCGATCGCGAGGATCACGTCGCCGGGCCGCAGTCCGGCCTGCGCGGCCGGATCGCCTGGCACCACCTTGTCGATGCGCGTGCTGACGTGCGACGGGACGCCGTACGAGACCGCGGTCGCCGCCAGGAGCACGATCGCGAGCAAGAAGTTCATCGCCGGTCCGGCGCAGACGACGGCGAGGCGCTGGCCGACGGACTTGGCGCGGAACCGCCGCTCGGGGGGCACGTCGGGCGACGATGTCTCGTTGTCCTCACCGGCCATGTTGACGTAGCCGCCGACCGGCAGCAGGTTGAGACTGTAGGTCGTCTCCCCGATCGTGAACGCAAAGAGCTTGGGGCCGAAACCGATCGCGAACGCGTGGACCGCGATGCCCACGCGCTTCGCCACGACCAGGTGGCCGAGCTCGTGCACCAGAATCATCAACTCCAGAGCCAGAATCGCTAAGACTATCGTTGGCACCGCCAACCACCCTCCCTTAGCCCACCCCGAGTGTTCGCCGAGATGACGCGAGTCCTCGGGGACCCCGGGCACGTCCAACAGCAGAGTTCGCCTGTTCTCGCCGCCGCCGACCCCGTCGTGGGACGTCGCGCGGCGCCCTACGTCGCCGCGTACGACGCCGCCGCGTCCGCGCGGGCCTCCCGGTCGGCCTCGAGCACACCCTCCAGCGAATCGGCGGGACGAACGCGATGACGATCGAGCACGCGGCGGATCACCCGCGCGATCTCGAGAAAGCCGATCCGTCCGTCGAGAAAGAGTTGCACGGCGGTCTCGTCGGCCGCCCCCAACGCCGTGAGCGCCGTACCGCCGCGCGCGAGCGCCTCCCGCGCGTACCCGAGGCACGGGAACCGACCGGGATCGGGCGGCTCGAACCCGAGCGCCCCGAGCTGCCGCAGGTCGAGCGGCGCGACCGGGCTCGACCCGCGCGTCGGGTACGTAAGCGCATATTGGATCGGGATCCGCATGTCCCGCGGCCCCAGTTGGGCGAGCACGGCACCGTCGGTCAGCTCCACGCACGAGTGCACGATGCTCTGCGGGTGGATCACGACCTCGATCCGGTCGGACGGCACTCCGAACAGCCAGTGGGCCTCGATCACCTCAAACCCTTTGTTCATGAGCGTGGCGGAGTCGATCGTCACCTTCGCCCCCATCCGCCACGTGGGATGCCGCAGGGCCGCCGCGGGCGTCACGGCGTCCATCGCGTCCGCGGGCGTCCGAAGAAACGGGCCGCCCGATGCCGTCAGCCACAGCCGCGCGACCTCGCCCACATCGCGACCGGCGAGACACTGGAGCATCGCGGACGGCTCGCTGTCCACGGGCAGCACCCGGCGCCCCGCGCGCGCCGCCGCCTCCATCACGAACGCGCCCGCGGCGACGAGCACTTCCTTCGTCGCCAGGGCGACGTCGCGGCCGGCCGCGAGCGCGGCGAGTGTCGGACGCAGGCCCGCAATCCCGACGACCGCGACGAGCACGACATCGGCGACCGGCCCGGACGCCAGCGCGGAGAGCGCGTCGGGACCGCAGAACACGTCTCCCTGCCAGCCCGGCACCGCGTCTCGCAGCGCGTCCGCGGCCCCCGGGGTGTCGACGGCGACAGCGGCAGGGCGGAACTCCCGGATCTGCGTGGCCAGCGTCGCGACGTCGCGGCGCGCAGACAGCCCTACGATATCCACGTCGTCCCTGAGACGGCGGGCCACGTCGAGCGCCGCCCGTCCGATCGACCCGGTGGACCCGAGCACCACGACGCGCCGCATCAGCGTCCCGGCCACCAGCTCATCACCGCGTACCCTGCGACCGCGGCCAGGAGGAGTCCGTCAAAGCGATCGAGGATGCCGCCATGGCCGGGCAGCACGAACCCCGCGTCCTTTACACCGACCTCCCGCTTGATCGCGGACTCCCAGAGGTCGCCGCACACGGCGGCGAGCGCGCAGACCACACCGACCACCGCACCAACCGCGAGCGGCAATCCGAAGATCAGGGCGAACGCCGCGCCGGCCACGGTGCCGGCGGCGATACCGCCCGCGGCCCCTTCCAGCGACTTGCGCGGGCTGATCGTCGGGAGCAGCTTGCGTCGCCCCCACGCCAGGCCGACGAAGTACGCCGCGCTGTCGGACGCCCAGACGACGCACACGACTAGCAGCGCCGGCAACGGCCCGACAACGTGAGCCGCCCCGAACGGGAGCGCGCGCAGCCGGACGAGGTAACTGAAGAGATAGCCGACGTAGAGGGCGCCGAGCAGCGTCACGCCGGCGTTGGCTAGGGCCCGATCCGCCCGGCCGCCGCGCAACTGCACGAGCATCGTGTACACCAGCAGCGCGGGCACGAGCATCGGCTCCCACGCGGACGGATACGCGGCCGCGGCGACGAACAGCACGCCCCCCACGATCCCCGCCTCCCGGACAGGATGGTAGCCGGCGCGCTCCGCCATGCGGTAGAACTCCCAGAGGCCGATGACGACGACCACGGCCACGCTGAGCGGCAACCAGGGCTGTCCCAGCATGATGAGCCCAACTGTGAGAGACCCGCCGAACAGCGCCGTCACGGTGCGGCTCAGAAGGGTGCGCTCGGGCCCGACGACCGGCACGGGCGGCGGCGTCACGACGCCTCCGGGGCGCGACAGGCTATCCAAGGTCGACGCCCCCGAACCGTCGGTCGCGCCCCTGGAAGTCCCTGATCGCGGCGAAAAGATCGAGTTTGCCGAAATCCGGCCAGCGCACGTCGGTGAAGTACAGTTCGGCGTACGCAGCCTGCCAGAGCAAGAAGTTGCTCAGCCGCTGTTCTCCACCGGTCCGGATTAGCAGATCGGGGTCGGGCAGGTCCGGGGCGAAGAGGCAGCTCACCATCGCGTCCTCATCGATCGCGTCGACCGACAAACGCCCCGCCGCAACGGCCTCGGCCAGCCGCCGCGCCGCCTCGGTCAACTCCCTCCGGCCGCCGTAGTTCAGCGCGAGGTTCAGCGTGACCGAGGTGTTGTGGCGGGTCAGGGCGATGACGCGCGCGAGCGCCGCCTGCACATCGTCCGGCATTTCCGCAATCAGCCCAGACGCGCGGAAGCGGACCCCGTTCCGGTTGAGGCCTTCCGCCTCCAGCTCCAGCGTCTCGATCAACAGGCTCATCAGCGCCTGCACTTCTTCGGGAGGCCGCCGCCAGTTCTCGGTGCTGAACGCGTAGAGGGTCAGGATCTCCACGCCGCACTCCCTCGCTCCCTCGAGCGTCCGGCGTATGGCCTCGCGCCCCTCACGGTGGCCCTCCAGGCGCGAGAGGCCACGGACCTCGGCCCAGCGCCCGTTGCCGTCCATGATGATCGCCACGTGGCGCGGGATGCGCGTCGGGTCGAGCGAGACTCGAAAGGCGTCCTCGCGCTGTTTGAGTTCCGCTGATGCCTCATGTTCGGTCGCGCGCATATCGCTCCTCGCACGTGACGCGCCCGTGGCACGGGGCCGCGGCGGGGCGGGCTCAGGTTCGATGCAAGACGGCCCCCTCAGCGTGAGGGGGCCACGTCTCCACTCCCGCACCCGGCTGCACGCCGGCGTGCCGCGTGCTCACACTCGCCGACCCCAGGCCTGCCCGCGCCTGCCCCGTCGGTCACCCGGCCGACCGCTCGCGATCGCTCGCACGCTCGGGTTCATCCGACCGTTCACCGCACACCACCAGCATCACACGGTCTCCCGCGCCGATTCGCTGGCGCACCACGCGCTGGGGCGGGTGAAGGGTCCGCTTCGGCGGACGCGTCTCCACGACCTCGACCGCCGACCACCCCGCCGCGGCAAGGCGCTCGCGGGCAACGTCAAGCGTGTAACCGACAATGTCCGGAGGACGTCGTTCCGCGCTCATCGTTGTAGCTCCATCGCGCCGCGCGTCGATCGGGACGACCACCGAACCTGGATGCTCCGCGGGCCCGGGGCCCAGACCCCCCCGGCACCCCGCCCAGATCACACCTCGGTGATCTCCGCCTCCTTGGCGGCTAACAGGCCCTCGATCTCCTTGATGTATTGATCGGTCAACTTCTGCAGATCCTCGACGGCGCGGCGTCCGTCATCTTCGGACATCTCGCCCTTCTTCTCGAGACGCTCGAGCTGCTCTTTGTGATCGCGACGGATGTTGCGAACCGCGATCCGGGCCTCCTCGGCCTGCTTGTGAACGACTTTCACGAGATCCCGCCGGCGGTCCCCCGTCAGCGTCGGGATCGGCAACCGTATTACGTTCCCGTCGTTCGCGGGGTTCAGCCCAAGCTCGCTCTTCTGGATCGCTCGTTCGATCTCGCGCACCAGGTTCTTGTCCCACGGTTGGATGACGATCAACCGGGGATCGGGCACAGTAACCGTCGCGACCTGCGTCACCGGCGTCGGCACCCCGTAGTAGTCGACGGTGACGCGCTCGAGCAAGGCTGGGCTCGCCCGGCCAGTTCGAACCCCGGCGAACTCCCGCTTGGCCGCCTCAACCGCCTTCTGCATGTGCGACTTAGCGTCCGCGAGCACGGCGTGCATTCTCGGCCCCTCCTCCCACCAGGGTGCCGATCTCCTCTCCGAACACCGCCCGCTTAACGTTGCCGGGCCGAGCGATGTCGAACACGATGATCGGCATGCCGTTGTCCATGCACAGCGACGTCGCCGTCGCGTCCATCACCTTGAGGCCCCGGTTCAGCACTTCCATATAATCCAGCGTGCGGAAGCGCACGGCGTCCGCGCTCTCCCGCGGGTCCTTGTCGTAGACGCCGTCCACGCCCTTCTTCGCCATCAGGATCGCGTTGGCTTCGATCTCGATCGCCCGCAGCGCAGCAGCCGTGTCCGTTGTGAAGTACGGGCTGCCGGTGCCGCCGGCGAAGATGACGATACGCCCCTTCTCGAGATGGCGGATCGCCCGCCGGCGGATGTAGGGTTCCGCCACCTGCCGCATCTCCACGGCGGTCTGGACGCGGGTCTCGAGCCCCTCCCGCTCCATCGCGTCCTGCAGCGCCAGCGCGTTGATCACCGTCGCGAGAAGGCCCATGTAGTCGGCGGTCACGCGGGCGACCCCGGTGTTCTCGGCCATCTGGACGCCGCGGACGATGTTGCCGCCGCCGACCACGATCGCGACGTCCACGCCCGCGTCCCTGACCGACCTGACCTCCCGCGCGACCAGGTGCAGCACCTCGGAATCCACGCCCACGCTGGCCGTGCCGGCGAGCGCCTCGCCGCTGAGCTTCAAGAGGATCCGCCGGTAACCGGCGGTGGGCTCAACGGCGCCGGGCGTCGCCATTACTCTCCCAGCCGGAACCGGGCGAACCGACGGATCTGGATGTTCTCACCGGTCTTCGCGATCGCTTCCTTCACCACGTCGGCGACCTTCTTGCTGTCATCGCGGATGAACGGCTGGTCCAGCAGGCACACCGTCCCAAACCACTTCTCGAGCTTCCCTTCGGCGATTCGCGGGGCGATCGCGTCCGGCTTCCCCTCGTTCTTGGCCTGGGCGAGATAGATCTCGCGCTCCGCCGTGATCGTCTCAGCCGGAATCTCCTCGCGGGAGACGTATCGAGGATCGCTCGCCGCGATCTGCATCGCCACGTCCCGGGCGAGCGCCTTGAACTCCGGCGTCCGCGCGACGAAATCCGTCTCGCAGTTGATCTCGACGAGCACGCCGAGGCGCCCTTCGCCGTGAATGTACGACGCGATGAGGCCTTCCTTCGCCACGCGCCCGCTCTTCTTGTCGGCGGCCGCGAGGCCCTTGGCCCGCAGCAGCATCTGCGCCTTCTCGAGATCGCCCCCCGCTTCGGTGAGGGCGTTCTTGCAGTCGACGATGCCGGCGCCGGTGCGGGCCCGCAACTCCTTCACCTGGTTTACGCTGATCTCAGCCAATCCGTGCCTCCTGTGTGTCCCTCGTGCCGACCGGACGCGCCGCGTCCCGCCGGGCGTCCGGCGTGGCGGTCGGGCGGCGCGCTACGCCTGGACCTCCTGCTCCTCCACCGGTTCGTCGACGACCTCTTCCTCGCCCGGCAGCGCTGCCATCGGAGCGGGTTCGACCGCGTCCGCGGCCGCCGCCTCCTCTTCAAGCACCTCGGCCTTCCGGCGTTCCTCGTACCCTTCCTGCGCGGCGTTCGCGACCCGGTTGGTGATCAACCGCACGGCGCGAATCGCGTCGTCGTTCCCCGGAACCGGGTAGTCGGCCTCATCCGGGTCGCAGTTGGTGTCGATGATCGCCACGATCGGGATGCCGAGCTTGCGCGCCTCCGCGATCGCAATGTGCTCCTTGCGGGTATCGACGATGTACACCGCGGTCGGGAGCGTTTTCATCTCCGAGATCCCGCCGAGATATTTCTCCAGCCGAGCCAGCTCGTCCATCAGTCCCGCCTGCTCTCGCTTCGGGAGGATGTCCAGCGTCCCGTTGTCGCGGATCTCCACGAGCTCGTGCAGCCGGTCGATGCGGCTCTTGATCGTCTGAAAGTTCGTCAGCATGCCGCCGAGCCAGCGCTGGTTCACGAAGAACTGGTGCGCCCGCGTCGCCTCCTCGCGGATCGCGTCCTGCGCCTGCTTCTTCGTGCCGACGAACAGCACCGTGCCGCCCGAGGCGACCGTCTCCCGGACGAACCGGTAGGCCGTCTCGATCAGCGGCACGGACTTCTGCAGGTCGATGATGTGGATCCCGTTGCGCTGGGTGAAGATGAAACGGGACATCTTGGGGTTCCACCGGCGCGTCTGGTGGCCGAAGTGAACACCCGCCTCGAGCAACTGCTTCATCGTGACAACAGCCACGATATCCTCCCCTTTCCGGTTATGCGTCCGCCCCGTTCATTCCGCACCGGAACCCAAACGCGCACCCCGGCTCCCCGCCGGGGATCGCGACGTCGTTCGGGCACCGCCGGTGCGGTCCCTGGAGCGTGCGAAAGTCCTGACGTAGTATAACATAGGCCCGGGGGGGAGACAAACGCGCGGCGCGCGCAACAGGAATTTCGGAATCCAGCGCGCCCCAGGCCGCCGACTCTCCTTGTGTTGCTTGCTTTTGAAGATGTTGAGAGGTTACAGGCGACGCCGGGCAATCCCTATCGCGTGCTTTTCCGTGTGGGGAGAGCGGGAAGCGAGCCTGGCGGGCGGAACAGCCAGTACGGAACTGGCTCACGTGGTGCTCGATGTCCGTTAGCCGCTGTTGGCAAAGACGGGCCGGAGTCCTAGACTGATCCGCAGGTCGCGCACGAACTGGATCGCCGTGCGGACGCGATGAGCGCCGCGGTGCAAATAGCGGAGCCGATACAGCCGCTCGATCGTTAAGGCCAGCAGCAGCAGTAACCAGTTGACGACGATGCTATTGGTGTGATGATGACACAGGTGCTCCATCCCGTGGAGGGTTTTGGCCACATTGAACCCTTCATTCTCCACGCTCCAGCGACTCTTGGCCATTCGGTACAGCGCCTGACTCGATACCTCCGCCTGCGGCCAATCGGTGAGCCACATCGCTTCAATGATCCGCCCGTCCGGTTTCGTCTGCCGGTACAGCAACACGCGCACCGCGGCCCAGCGCAGCCCCGGCCAGGGCGGAAAGTCCGCCGCGTCCCACACCTCCACCTGATCGTCCCGGTCGGTGAACCGCCCCGTCGGCGGGATGCTGGCATACCGCTGCCGCGCGGCCGCGGCCAATCCCGGCAGATTGTCTTTCAAGCGCGCCACCACCCGCAAGCCCAGCGCCCCTGCGGTATGGAGAAAGGGCGCGGTCGCAAACTCCCCGTCCGCCACCACGTAATCCGCGAACCGCGCGCCCAAGGCCGCGACCACGCGCCGGAGCCCCCGCTGCGCCGCCACATACTCGCTGTCCCCCGGGCCATAGAGCTCGACATCGCAGGGCAACGGAATCAGGGTGCCCACGACGCTCAGCAGCACCACGTGATGCCGGTACCCGACGATCGTACCGTGCTTGCGCAGCGGGCGACAGTACGCACACCGGCGTTTCCGATAACATGTCGTCGTCGTCCCATCCACCGCCACGCCAATCCACAGGGACGCGGCAAAGACCTTGCGCCGCTTCGCCCACCGCAGGACCCGGGCCAGGGCCTGCCGCGTCGGGGCCGCATCCAGCCGCTCGGTGAAATACGCCAGCGCGTCGTCCCCAAACCGCCGGCACACTTGTAAGGCCCGTCGGGCCCGCGATCGCACTAACGCCTCGACGCCAGCGAACGCATCTTCCCGCAAGACGTGCCCCATCACGAGGGCCCACACGAAGGCGCCTGCGGGAATGCGCGGGCGTTGCCGACCGTCCCCCGGACGGTGAAAATACGCGGTCAACGCTAACCGCTGCGTGACATATTGCCAGAGTCGACGGGGCGTGGGGCCGCTCACCGTCGCCGCCGCCGCGCCAACACGAATCGCTCCGCATTGACCGCCAGCACGTCCCGCACCGCCTCTTGCAGCGCACGCCCCGCCTCAACGCGCCGCGCCACTTCTTCGGCCCACGCTTGCGGCACCCGCTCCGTCCGCTTTCGCCCCTTCACCATAAAGCTCAGCGTCCAGGCCGGATGCCCCGGCCCCGCAGCACAATGGCACCCCAGTTTCCCGCATCGCGTCTCACTCCGCGTCAACGAGCCCGGCAGCATCTCCGCCAGGTCCGCCGGCAAGCGGAACCGGCGAATGAGGTCATGCGTCCGCTGCCGCAGCCGGGCCGCCTCCGCTCCGTGGAGCGCGCGTGGAGTCATCGCCTCTCGCAACATCTTGTAGGTATTATCCTACAAGTTTCTTAAAAGTCAAGAGGGCATTCGCCAATGCGAAAATAGAACCCCCCGGCGCACCCATGCCGGGGGGTCTCGAGCCCATCTATTCAGTAGCCGGCGTGGCTACGGATCGTGCCTATTTCCGAAACTCCTGTCACCCGATGAGAACGGAGCGCAGGAATCTGGGCGGTCTCACGGTGTCCTGACAGTCTCCGGCTCGCGGTGTTCGCGCGCCTCGACTCATGCGTTGGACGAACAAACATTTATCGCCG
>DASQGM010000166.1:0-12049 GCA_035632615.1 bacterium
GGCGGCGGCGCGGGCCCGCTCGCGTGGCGCTGCGTCGCGGAGTGCGCCTACGTGGGTTCGTCCTCGTCATCCTCGATTTCGAACTCCTCTTCCACCTCGACGGTTTGCACGCCCCAAATCGGCTCCTGCGGGGGCGCTCCAGTGGGCTCTGCCGCCGGCGTCACAAACAGTTCCGGCGCCGGAGAAGGCGCGCGCTCGGGAGTGACCCTGGATGGTGCGGACGCGGTCTTCGCCCGGGTCTTGCGCGGCGTCGCCTTAGCCGCCGCGGCGCCGGTGCGCTTCCTCGCGCTCCGCGCGGGTGCCCGCCGCTTGGCGCCCGCCCGAGTAGTCTTGCGGGCGGCCGGTTTCCGGCGGCTTCTCGCGGTGGACCGAGCCGCGGCCCGGCCGCCGGCCGCCTTTCTCACGCGCTTCCGGGCTGTCGTCGTCCGCTTGCGGGGTCCCGACTTGGCCCGGGTCTTTCGCCGCACCGCTCGCCTCGCCATACTCGACCTCCCTTTGCCGGCTCGTAGATGTACGTGCCACGGCAATTCGCGGCCGTTGTTCGACGGGCTGGGACTGTTTCCTTTGTACGCTCACGCACGCTCGGGTTCTCGCCGGTGGCAGGAGTTTACCCTCTCGCGACGAATATGCGCCCTCGTGCTCGGGGGGAGTCGCGCGCATAGCCCCGCGTCGCACACTTCGCAGCATCACGTCGCAGCATTGAACGGGGCAGCGATGCGGGGACGATTCAGGGCATTTTTTGTTGCCCTCCTGTTGGGGTCGCTGGTTTCGGCGGGTCCCACCGGGGCCATTGCGGCGGGCGGATCTGCGTCCATCCCGCAACCACACGCGGCGGCGTCATCCGCCGAGTCCACGCTTAGCCGCATCCAGCAACAACTCGCCGACCGTCGCCGCGCGCTGGCGCAGACGCGCATGCAGGAGCAGCATGCGCTTGCGCAGCTGTCGTGGGCCCAGGAGCGGTTCGAGCGCGCAAAGGTGAGTCTTGCGCAGACCGTCGACGCGCTCCATGGGACCCGAGCGGCGGTCGCGCAGGCGACGAGCTCGCTCGCCACCGTGTCGCAGCAGCTCGAGAGCCACGAGGCGCTGATGGGCGCCCGCCTACGGGCGTTCTACGAGCGCGGTCCGCTTGGCTACCTCGACGTGTTGCTGGGGGCCGCCGATTTCAGCGATTTTGTGTCGCGTTCGTATCTGCTCGGGGTCATCATCAACCGCGACGTCCAGCTGTACCAGCAGGTCAGCTCGGACCGTGCGCAGCAGAGTGAAGTGCGGGCGACGCTGACCGAGCAGGAGCAACATCTCGCGGAACAGCAGGCCCGTTGGATCGTGAGCCGCGATCAAACCGCGCGGCTCGCCCAGGAACGCCGCGATCTCCTCGCTCGCGTGCGCTCGCAGCGACTGGCGCAGGAGGAAGCGATCCGGGAGCTCGAGGCCGAGTCCCTCAAGATCACCGATATCATCCGCCGGTCGACGGGCCGCGCGCACATCGGTCCCATCCCGACCCTCCGGGCCGGCGCGCTTCTCTGGCCCGTGGAAGGCCGCATTAGCTCCGGGTACGGCTGGCGAATCCACCCGATCTTCGGCACCCGCGAATTCCACACGGGGATCGACATCGCGGTGCCCTGGGGGACCCCGATTCACGCTGCGGCCGCGGGGTCCGTGATTTTCACGGGGTGGATGCGCGGGTATGGGATGCTCGTGATCCTCGACCACGGCAACGGTCTCTCCACGACGTACTCCCACCTGTCCTCGTACAGCGTGCACGTCGGAGAACGCGTGGAGCGTGGAGCGGTGATCGCCAACATCGGCAGCACGGGGTGGAGCACCGGCCCGCACCTGTTCTTCGAGGTGCGTGAGGACGGCCAGCCGGTCAACCCGCTCGGCGAGTAACGGCGCGGTCTACGCCAGGCGATCCAGGAACCGGATCAACGCCTGGAACAGCGCCTCCGGCTCCTCCGTTTGCGGCGAGTGCCCGCTGCGCTCGAACACGTGCAGCTCGGCGTGCGGCATCAGGCGCGCGATCTCCGTCGATTCCTCCACAGGACAGATCCAGTCGTGACGACCGACGCCGATGAACGTCGGCACCGCGACCCCGGCGAGCGCCGCTCGCACGTCGTAGGTCGCGTAGTCCCGGATCAGCGCGCGCCGCGTCTCCGGGTCGAAGGAGCGTCCCGCGAGGCTGGTGGGCGCCCGTGTCTTGTCGTAGTAGTATAGTGGCTGGATCGTCTCGAAGTCGCGCTGGAACTCCGCCGGATCGGTGAGGGAGCCATCCCACAGCCGCCGGTACGCCGCGATCACCTCGGGCGATCCCTGGCGTTCCGCGTTCGCCGTCGCGCGCGCCATGAACCCGCCGCTTGGAGACGTGCCGATCAGTACGAGCGCGCGCGGCTCCGAGGGGTACCGGGTCGCGTACAGGAGCGACGCGAAACCGCCGGCCGACGTGCCTCCGACGATCGGGCGCTCGAGCCCGAGCGCCTCGATCAGCGCGTGGAGGTCCTCCGCCTGGTCCGCGATCGTGTACGTCGACGCCGGGGCGCGGCCCGACGCTCCGTGGCCGCGATGCTCGTAGGCGAACAGCCGCACCCGGCCGGCGAGCGTCCGGTACGCGCCGATCCGATCGGGGTGGCCCATCCCCGGCCCGCCGTGGACGAGGACGTAGGGCGGACCGGATCCCAGGGTCTCGTACGCCAGCTCGACGCCGCGGACCGAGATCTTCATCGGCGTCGCGGATCGAGGGCGTCCCGGAACCCGTCGCCCACCAGATTGATGCTGGCCACGGTCAAAAAGATCGCCGTGCCGGGAAACGTGGCGATCCACCACGCGCTGTCCACGTACCGCCTCCCTTCGACGAGCATGTTTCCCCAACTCGGGGCGGGGGGCTGGATGCCGAGCCCCAGGTAGCTCAGGCCGGACTCGATCAAGATCGCCTCCGCCATGAACAGCGTGCCCTGCACGATCAGCGTCGGCAGCAGGTTGGGGAGCATGTGCCGCGCGAGAATGTGCCGGGCCCGCGCGCCGAGTCCGTACGCCGCTTCAACGAACTGGTGCTGCCGGACCCTGAGGGTGTCCCCGCGCACGATGCGCGCGGTCGGCGGCCAGTACACCAGGCCGATGACGAGGACGGTGTTCCGCAGGCTCGGCCCGAACAGCGCGACGATGAGCAGGACGAGCAGGAGCGGCGGGATGCCGAGCGCCAGCTCCGTCAGGCGGGTCAGCCACAGATCGGACGCGCCCCGGAAATAGCCGCTGAGCGTGCCGATCGCCGTCCCGATCGTCATCGCCAGCGCCGTCGCGATCACCCCGGTCGTGAGCGACGCGCGCGCCCCGACGATGATGCGGCTCAGCACGTCCCGGCCGTACCCGTCCGTGCCGAGGGGGTGCGTGGGGTCGGGCGCGGCGAGCCGGCGGTCGAGGTCCTGTCGGTCCGGGTTGAACGGCGTCAGCCGAGGCGCGGCGATCGCGGCCCCGACGATCAGCAGCAGCACGCACGCGCTCGCGACCGCGACGCGGTTCGAGACGAACGCGGCGACGATCGAAGCCCGCAGGGAGCGCTCGCGCGGTCCCGGGTTGCGCAGGGCCGCGATGCCGTCGCTCACTGCCAGACGATCCGCGGGTCCGCGAGCGAGTACAGCAGATCCGTCACGACGTTCCCGGCGATCACGGCGAGTGCGATCAACAGATTCAACCCGAGCAGGAGCGGATAGTCCCGGCCGATGACCGCGTCCACGGAGAGTCGGCCGATTCCGGGCCACGCGAACACGGTCTCGGTGAGGACGGCCCCTCCGATGAGGAAGCGCAGCGACAGGCCCAGCAGCGTGATCAGCGGGATGAGCCCGTTGCGGAACGCGTGGCGCAGTAACACCCGCACCTCGCGCAGCCCCTTCGCCCGCGCCACCGTGATGTACGGTTGTGCGAGCGCCTCCAGCATGCTCGACCGGGTGAACCGGAGGAACGACGCGATCTGCGTGCCGGCCAGCGTGACCACGGGGAGGATCAGGTGGCGCACGTGGTCGGTTCCCCCGCCCTCGAGGCCGTACGCACCGTACCCGGACGCGGGGAGCCATCGCAGCGTGCTGGCGAACAGGAGGATGAGGAGGATCCCGAGCCAGAAGCTCGGGAACGAGACCCCCGCCAGGGCCACGCCCGTCGCGGTGCGATCGATCCACGTGTTCGGGCGCGTCGCGGACACGACGCCGAGCGGGACGGCGACGGCGATGGCGAGCGCGAGCGCGCCGGCGGCGAGCTGGACGGTGGCCCCGACGTGCTCGCCGATCACCTGGAGCACCGGTACGCCTTGCAGGTACGAGATCCCAAGGTTGCCGCGGAGCGCGCTGGTCAGCCACCGGACGTACTGCACCGGCAGCGGCTGATCCAGCCCGAGGCTGCGTCGGAGCGCCGCGGCGTCCTGTTGCGAGAGGTCGCCGCCGAGCAGTGCCGCTTCCGGACCGCCGGGCGCGAGGTGCAGCAGGATGAACAGCACGACCGAAACGCCGAGGAGCATCGGGACCGCCCCCAGCGCCCGGCGGACGAGATAGGCGCTCAACGGCCTCCTAGGACTGCCAGGACGCGGTACGCAGCGACTGGTAGATCGCGGCCTGGGCCGGGATCAACGAGAACCCCCGCAGCCTCCGGTTGTAGACGTACATCTCTTTCTGATAGTAGCCCCACACGTACGGGGCGTCGGTCGCCAGGACCTGTTGGAGCTTCACATAGGCCGCGCGTCGTTTCGCGCGATCGCGGGTGCGCCGCCCGTCCTCGAGGATCTGGTCCACCTCGGGGTTCTTGTAGTGCGCGAAGTTGCGGCCGTTCCACTGGCTGCTGTGCCAGATCGTGTAGTTGAACGGATCGGGGTCTGGGTGCCCGGTCCAGCCCACGAGAATCACCTCGAAGTCGGACGCGAAGAGCTGGCGCACAAACGTCGGCCAATCGAGCAGGCCGATGTCGGCCTGCACACCGACCTGGGCCAATTGGGCCTGCACGATCACGGCCGCGTCGCGGACCGCCTGGGCGCCCTCGTCGCCCTTGATGCTGAAGCGGAACGGGCGCCCGTCCTTTTGCATGATGCCACCCGGTCCCGGCGTGTAGCCGGCTTCGGAGAGCAGGCGCTTGGCCTGCGCGGGATCGTACGGGTAACGCTTGATTTGGGCGGTGTACGCCCAGCTCGTCGGCGGGATCGGCCCCGTGGCGGGGAGCGCGTAGCCGAGCAGCACCTTGTGCACGATCGCGTCGAAGTCTACGGCGTACGACAGCGCCTGCCGGACGCGGACGTCATTGAACGGCGGCCGGTCGAGCCGGAAGCCGAAGTACTCGTAGCTCGGGGTGTAGATCCCCGCGACGGTGTACTGCGGATCGCTCTTCAGCCGGTTGAGCTCGTCGACCGGCGGATCGTCCAGCAGGTCGATGCCGCCGGTGCGAAGCGCCTGCGTGCGGACGACCGGGTCGGGGATGACGCGGAAGACGACGCGGCGGATCGCCGGGCGGCCGCGATAGTATCGGTCGAACGCCTCGAGCACGATGCTGTCGCCTTTGCGCCACTCCACGACCCGGTACGGACCGGTGCCAACCGGCTTCGTGTTGAAGGGGGTCGTGTTGACATCTTGGCCCTGGAGCGCGCGCTTCGGGATGATGGCGCCGCGCGGGGCCGTGAGCACGCCGAGGAACGCCGCGTACGGGTAGCTCAGGTTGAACCGCACCGTGTACGGATCCAGCACCTCCACCGGCTTCTTCGGGAGCGACGCCGGATCGGCCGGCTTCGCGGCGTTCGTCAACTCCGCGAACCCTGCGAGCGCCCCAAAGAACGCCCGCGACGCCGCGTGCGTTTTCGGGTCCAGCATCGTGTAGAATGTGAACGCGACGTCGTCTGCAGTAAACGGCGTTCCGTCGTGCCACACGACCGTCTTGTTGAGGTGGAACGTGTACGTCTGCCCGTCCTCCGAGACATCCCACGACGCGGCCAGCGCGGGCCGGATGTTCAGGTTCTCGTCGTATTCGACGAGAGCGTCGAACACCGGCCACTCCACCTTGTAGGACTGGCCGTCGCTCGCCACGACCGGGTTGATGAACGAGGCGTCGCCGCCCAGCCCGATCACCAAGGTATCTTTAGTCTGGCCCTGCGCGGCCGCAGCGGACGCGACCGACAGGGGGGACGCATGCGATCCCCGGACTCCGAGCGCCAACCCCGCGCCCGCGGCTCCGGTTCTGGCCAGCAACTGTCTGCGTGTCAAGCGCGTTCGCATGGTTGCGCGACCTCCCGCTGCGTTGTGCGACCGGGCCTATTATTGCGCCCGGACGCGCCGTCTCCTGCGTCCGGTCCGGTTGCCGCGCGGCTTTACCCGATGGATACATTCGCGTGGGGCGCACCGCGGGCGCCGACCCATCGGATTCGGCCTCCCGGCGGCCGCAACCCGGCTCCGGGGAGCCCCGGGGCCGTGGGCGCCCCGGATCGGCCCGGACCGGCGTCCCGAGCATGGAATCGCGGGCGCGTCTCGGGCGTTCACCTCACTGATATGGGGATGGGCTGTATCTGTACGAGCGCGCACGGCCCGGCGGAGGTGTGTCGCCGGGAATAGCTGTTGGGCGTCGTGCCCTCGTTTCGATGCAGCATCAAGACAGCCGCGGCGCCCGTGACCGCGGCTGCACCGTTTTTCGGGAGGTGACGATCGGATGGCGCAGATCTATCTGCCGACGCCGCTCCGTCGGCTGACTCAGGGTCAGGCGCGGGTCGCGGCCGAAGGCCGAACCGTGGAGGAGGCGCTCGCCTCGATCGAGCGGCAGTACCCCGGGCTTCGGGAGCAACTCAGGGAAACCTCGGGGGAAGTGCGCAGCTTCATCAACGTCTTTCTCAATGGGACGGAGATCCGGTCGCTGCAGGGCCCGGCCACCCCGCTTCACGAGGAGGACGAGATCTCGATCGTCCCGGCGATGGCCGGGGGGAGCGCGTAGCCGCATGGATGTCTCCGTGCGGTCGCGTCCGCACGCCGCGCGATCGTCGCCGGTGCTCCGCGTCGTGGAGACGTCGCGGCTGCTCCTGCACGAGGAGGTGGAGTCCGGACGCGTGGCGCGGCTGTCCGATGCCCTGAGGCGCGACGGCGTGCTGCGCAACCCGCCGGTCGTCGCGCCGATGCCGGACGGCCGCGCCGCCGTGCTCGACGGTGCAAACCGCGTGACGGCGCTGGCGGGGCTCGGGATCCCGCACGCCGTGGTGCACGTGGTGGATTACGCGCGCCCCGAGATTCTGCTCTCGACGTGGCGGCACTACGTCCGCGACCACGGCCGGCTTCGGCAACGCGCGGCGGAGTTGGGCGAGGTCCGGGCGCTCCCGGTCGATGCGGTCGCGTCCGGCGAGGCCGACCTCGCGAGCGGCGCGGCCGCCGCGCTCGTGGTGGACATGGGCGGTGCCGCGCTCCTCGGAGGCCGCGGGGGCGTCGCCGCCGCGCCGCTGCTCTCCCGGCTCGTCGCGCTGTACCGCGGGCGTGACGAGATCTACCGCGTGGAGGGCGGCGAGCTCGAGACGCTGCACGCTGAATACGGCTACGGCACGCTCGTGGTGTTCCCGCCGTTCTCCAAGGACGACATTGTGCGGCTCGCGGCGGGTGCGGGCCGGCTGCCGACGGGGATCACGCGGCACCTCATTCCGGGGCGCGCGCTCCGGCTCAACACGCCGCTCGACTGGCTCGGCGCCCCGGTGGATGAGGCGCGCAAGCAGGCGGAGCTTGACGCGACCGTGCAGCGCCGCTGGCTGGCGCACGGCGTGCGATACTACGCCGAGCCCACATTTCTGTTCGATGAGTAGCGCTCTCCCTCGGGCGGGGGCCGCCGCCGGCCTCGACGTCTCGCTGTTGGACCGGATCGGAAACACTCCGCTCGTGCGCCTGCGTCGAGTACCCCAGGGCGTGTCCGGTGCCGTTGAGGTGTATCTCAAGGCCGAGTGGCTGAATCCGGGCGGCTCCGTAAAGGACCGGCCAGTGCTGCGGATGATCGCCGACGCCGAACGCGACGGACGCTTGACCCCGGGGAAGGCGATCCTCGACTCCACCTCGGGGAACGCCGGCATCGCGTACGCGATGATCGGCGCGGTCAAAGGGTATCCCGTGGAGCTTGTCATGCCCGCGAGCGCGAGCGAGGAGCGACGGCGCATCATCGCCGCGTACGGCGCGCGGATCACGCTGTCCGATCCGCTGGAGGGCAGCGATGGCGCAATCCTACTCGCCCGGGAGATCCACGCGCGAGATCCGGAGCGCTACTTCAAACCGGACCAGTACAACAATCCGTCGAATTGGCGCGCGCACTACGATACGACGGGGCCGGAGATCCTCGAGCAGACCGGCGGCCGTGTGACCCACTTCGTCGCCGGCCTCGGCACGACCGGCACCCTCGTCGGCACCGGGCGTCGGCTGCATGATGCGGACCCGCGTATCCGGGTCGTGGCCGTGGAGCCGGATGCGCCACTGCACGGGCTCGAGGGACTGAAGCACATCGCGACCTCGATCGTTCCCGGGATCTACGATTCGGCCGTGCACGACCGTAAGCTTTCGGTGTCCACCGAGGACGGGTACGCGATGGCGCGCCGGCTCGCCAGGGAGGAAGGGTGTTTCGTCGGAGAATCCACCGGCGCCGCGGTGGTGGGGGCGCTTCAAGTGGCACGCGAGCTTGCGTCGGGCGTGGTCGTGGTCATCGCGCCGGACGGGGGGGACCGGTATCTCAGCACGCCCCTGTGGCGCGGGGTCACCGCGTGACGCACCCGCGGACGCACGACCGCCGGCCGTGCGTTCGAGCCCGGCAAACGCGGACGTCCCTCGGAGCGGAGCGCTCCACCCGGCCGGGTGCGGCCCCGCCCGGGACCTTCCACGGCGGAACCGATTCGGGTACAATAATACATTAGGTAGGAGGAGTGTTCGCGCTTGGCGGTTCAGTTGACTCGGACGCAGTTGGAGCAGATGGTCTCGCAGGCCCGCGCGGAGGCGCCGAACGAGTGCTGCGGTCTGCTGCTTGGGACCGGCGACATGGTCGCCGAGGTGCTCCCGGCGCGCAACAGGGCCGCGGATCCGCCGGAACCTCGTGACCCGCGGCGCCACTATCGTGTCGACGATCAGGCCCAGCTGAAGGCCATGCGGTTGGAGCAGGAGCGGGGGTGGGAAATCGTGGGCATCTACCACTCGCACCCGGTGACTCAGGCGCACCCGAGCGCGACGGACCGGGCGCTGGCGTTCTGGCAGAGCCCCCGTTACGTGATTATTTCGCTCGCCGACCCGTCTCGGGCCGACGTGCGCGCGTTCCGCATCAGCGACCGGATCGATGGGAACGGAGCCATCGCCACGGACGAGAACCGGCACCCGATCAGGGACGTCACGGAAGAGGAAGTGGTGGTGACATGAAAGTTAGTTCCCGGGCCGAATACGGCATTCGTGCACTGATCGATCTGGCGCAGCACTACGGCGAAGGGCCGGTTCAGAGCCACGACATCGCCCGCCGGCAGGGGCTCCCGGAGCCGTATCTGAACCAGTTGATGACCACGCTCCGCCGCGCCGGCCTTGTCCGGAGCAAGCGCGGCCCGAGCGGGGGGCACGTTCTCGCGCGCCCGCCGGAGCGGATCACGATCGGGGAGGCGTTCCTGGTCCTGGAAGGAAGCGTTGCCCCCTGGTTGTGCGTGGAAGAGACGGACGCGCACTGCATCTACGCGCCCGGCTGTGGCCTGCGCCCGGTGTGGCAGGCGGTGAAGGTCGCGACGGAGGAAGTGCTGAATCGCACGACGCTCGCGGATATCGTGCGCCCGGCGCTCGTGCCCGCGGGCGGCGCGTGAGCGGTGCGGGCTGGCGCGCGCGAGGGTCGGCGTTGGTCCCGAGCGGAGGCACCCCGGTGGTGCCTCCGCTGCGTTTCGGCGGAATCGCTCGGACGCGATCGGCGTTCTTGCGAATGGATGTGCATGGGGAGCACCGGGAGGCCGCGATGAACACCGAGCAGCCGGGGCGCCACGCGGCCGGGCCACGGGCGGCGGAATGGGCGTCCGGTGCCGTGGATCGGGACGCCCGCGCGCGGTTCGAGCGGCTCGTCGGCGAACATCTCGACGGTCTGTATCGGGTGGCGCGTCGGCTGACCCGGAATCAGGCGGGTGCGGAGGACCTCGTGCAGGAGGCAATGCTCAAGGCGTGGCGGTCGTTTCACACGTTTCGCGAGGGCACCAACATTCGCGCCTGGTTGTACCGTATTTTGATGAATGCCCTCATCGACCGTCACCGCAAGGACGCACGGACGCCTGAGGTCCTGCAGGACGAGATCGGCGATGCCTACCTGTACGCCGGAGCCCGGGAGGGTCTGGCGCTGAGCGAAGACGGGAATCCCGAGGTTCAGGTGCTGGATCAGATCATGGATGCGGAGGTCCGGGAGAGCCTGGACGCGCTGCCGGTTGCGTTTCGCGCCGCGGTGATGCTGGTGGATGTGGAGGGATTTTCCTACAAGGAAGCCGCGGAGATTCTCGGGGTGCCGGCGGGCACGGTCATGTCCCGCCTGTATCGCGGGCGCCAGGCGCTCAAGCGTCGGCTGGCCGCGTTCGCGCGGGACCGACACTTCGTCAACGGAGCGCAGGCATGAACTGCAACGAGGCCGTGGAGAAGCTCTGGCAATATCTCGACCGCGAGCTCGACGGTACCGCGGTCGCCGAGGTGGAGCGGCACCTGCAAGAGTGTCGGGACTGTTTCTCCAGGGCCGAGTTCGAGCGGCACCTGCGGGCGCTGCTGCGGCGGTCGTGCGGCTGCGAGCAGGCGCCGGCCGCACTGCGGGCCCGCCTTCACCGACTCCTGGGAATGTTCTGAACCCTCGCGTGTCCCGGCGTGCGGCGATCGACGTCGGCACCAACTCGGTGCGTTTGCTCGTCGCCGATCTTCTAGCCCCCGACTCAACCGCGCCGGATCCGCCGGTGGATAGGCCGCCGCTGCGCCCGGTACTCCGCCGCCTCGCCATCACCCGGCTCGGCGACGGCCTCGACGCCGACGGATTGATTCGGGAGGCGGCGGCCGCGCGTACGGCCGCGGTGGTGGAGGAGTTTGCCGCGGCAGCCGAGGACGCGGGCGCCGAGCCCATGGTGTTCGCCACGTACGCGGTGCGCGCCGCCCGCAACCCCGCGATGCTGCTCGAGCGGCTCGCGCGGCCGGTGCGCGTGCTGAGCGGTGAGGACGAGGCGCGGCTCGGATTCCTGGGAGCGGTCGCCGGTCTCGGCCGCGGGACCGGTGATGCCCACACGCTGGTCCTCGACATCGGCGGCGGCAGCGTCGAGTTGACCCGGGGAACGTCACGCCGGGTCGAAGAAAGCCACAGCGTCCCGCTGGGCTGTGTGGTGTTGACCCAACGGTTTCTCGCCCACGATCCGCCTCAGGACGGAGAGGTCGCCGCGCTCCGTGCGCACGTGGCGCGGACGCTCGCGCCGTTGTTGGACCGGTTCGGTCGAGAGCCCGATGCCGCAATCGGCGTCGGAGGAACCATCACCACACTCGCTGCGCTCGTTCAGGAGCTAGTGCCTTATGATCCCGACCGCGTCCACGGGTATCGACTCGCGTTGCCGCAGGTCGCCGGCGCGCTCGACGTCCTGCGCGCGCGTCCCCTCGAGGCGCGGCGGACGCTCCCAGGGCTTCAACCGGAGCGCGCCGACGTGATCATCGCCGGCGCCCTGGTGTTGCACGACGTACTTGAGGGGCTCGGTGGGCGGTCGATCGAGGTCAGCGAGGCGGACCTTCTCTGGGCCGTGCTCATGGACGCGTAGAGCAATCTGTGCGGACGGCGTTGGGGGTGCACGGGCGGTGCCCGTGTGCGGGAGCGCGGCGAATGGACGGCACGGATGCGTTTGACACACTCACGCCTACTGGTATAATTAGGAGTGCACTCCATAAGTCTCATACGGTTGCGGCGCGGGGTGGAGCAGTCCGGTAGCTCGTCGGGCTCATAACCCGAAGGTCGCAGGTTCAAATCCTGCCCCCGCAACCAAAAAGAGCCGAGGTCTTCGGTGGTTTCGAAGGCCTCGGCTTGTCTGACCATCGATCTGCGAACCCGACGGTCGTTGCTC
>DASQGM010000167.1:0-7323 GCA_035632615.1 bacterium
GGACTCGAACCTACAACCCTCCGGTTAACAGCCGGATGCTCTACCATTGAGCTACCGAGGAACGCCCCCTGATTGTATGGAGCGACCCTGGGGCGTGTCAAGCCCGGTCGCCTTGACAGGCCGGGAGCCACGTGGCAATAATGGTATCCGTTTCCGAGGGGGGGCTTCCTATAATGCATTCCCGGCAATCCCGGCGGTCACAGATCGGTAATCGAGGGCTGTTGGTCCTCTTTCTGGCCATTTTCGTCGTCATGATGGGGTTCGGCATCGTGCTGCCGGTCCTGCAGTTCTACGCCCGGGCCGTCGGCGCGACCCCGCTCGAGATCGGACTGCTCGCCACGAGCTACGCGTTCATGCAGTTCCTGTTCGCCCCCCTGTGGGGCGGGTTGAGCGACCGGATCGGCCGGAAACCGGTATTCTCGATCGGGCTTCTCGGCTATGCGGTCTCCTTCGTGATGTTCGGGCTCTCCCACCAGGTGTGGCAATTGTTCCTGGCGCGGATCCTCGGCGGGGTGCTGAGCGCGGCCACCCTCCCCACGGCCATGGCGTACATCGGAGACACCACGTCCGAGGAACGCAGGGGCGGCGGGATGGGGATGATGGGGGCGGCGATGGGGCTGGGCTTCACGATCGGGCCCGGCATCGGCGGTCTCCTCGGGCGCGTCAACCTGTCGCTCCCGTTCTTCGTCGGAGCGGCGCTCGCGCTCGTCACCCTGCTCCTCAGCTGGGGGGCGCTGCCGGAACCGGTCCGGCATGACTCGTCCGCGGAGCGGCCGTCCCGGATCGATGCGCTTCGCCTGGCGCTCGGCGGTCCGCTCGCGTACTACTTCGTCGTGACCCTTGTGGCGGCGTTTGCGCTCGCGGCGCTCGAGGCGACCTACGCCCTTTTCGCCCAGGACCGGCTGCACCTCAGCAACGCCGGCGGGGCCGGGGCGATCGGGGCGGTGTTCGTCATCGTCGGACTGGTCCAGGCGGCGATCCTCGGGGGGCTCGTCGGCCGCCTGATCAATCGCTGGGGAGAGGAACGGCTGGTGCGCGGCGGGATGGTGCTCGCGGCGATCGGGTACCTCCTCGTCACGCGCACGCACAACATCGCCACGCTCGCGATCTACGCCGCGATCGCCGGCGCCGGCCACTCGCTGATGCGTCCGAGCGTCGCGTCCCTGATCTCGAAGCGCACCCCGGGGGGCCAGGGCCTCTCGATCGGGATCATGGACTCGTTCGACAGCCTGGGCCGCATTCTGGGCCCGGCGTGGGGCGGCTGGATCTACCACGCTGGCATCACGCTGCCGTACATCAGCGCCGCGGCGGCGCTCGCCTTGACGGTCGGGGTCTCGTTCTCCACGGTCGCCCGGGGCGTTCCGGCCCACGCGGGGTCCGAGTAGGTCATGCCGCCGCTGACGCTGGGCGGGCAGAGCACGGACTTCCTCGTCCTGATGGAGCGGATCGGGATTTCGCTCGCGATCGGGATGATGGTCGGCTTGGAGCGCGAGTGGGCGCACAAGGACGTGGGCGTCCGTACGTTCGCGTTCGTGGCGCTGGCGTTCACCCTGGCCTGGACGATCTCCCCGATCGCGACCTACATCCTCATGGTCGCGCTCATCCCGCTCATCACCCTGCTGAACTGGCGCAGCCTGACCCGGGATGGCACGCTCGAGATGACCACGACGGTCGCGCTGCTGGCGATGGCGCTGCTGGGCATCCTGGTCGGGCAGGGATTGTTCCTGGTGGCCGCGGCGTGCGGCGTTGTGATGACGGCGCTGCTCGCGTGGAAATCGGAGGTGGTCCGGTTCACCGGAGCGCTGACGAACGAGGAGATCCGCGGCGCGCTGATCCTGGGCATGATCGCGCTCGTGGTCTATCCCGTGCTGCCGCGGGGCACGATCGATCCGTGGCATCTGATCGACCTACGGTCCGCCTGGACCGTCGTCCTCGTGATCTCCGCGATCGCGTTCACGAACTACGTCCTGCTGCGCATCTACGGCACCCGCGGGATCCGCTGGACCGGCCTTCTCGGCGGGCTCGTCAACAGCACGGCGACTGTCGCGGAGCTCGCCAGCCGCGCGCGGGGCGATCCCGCCAGACTATCCACGTTCGCGCTGCTGGGCATGGCGACCGCCAACACGGCGATGCTGCTGCGCAACGGCCTCATCCTCGGCGTCTTCGACATCACCGCGCTCTCCTACGGCTGGCTCGCGGTCGCCCTGATGGTAGCGGCCAGCACGGCCGTCATGTACCGCATCAACATCCAGGACGCCGAGACGGCCCCGCTGCACATGCAGTCCCCGATCTCGGTGCGCCACGCGCTCATGTTCGGCGCGCTGTTCGTGCTCATCACGCTCGCCGGCGAACTGGCGAACCGCGCCTTCGGCCAGACGGGCTTCCTCATCGTCGCGGCCATGGGCGGGCTCGTGAGCAGCGCGTCCACGTCGGCGGCGGCCGGGATCCTCGCGGCGAAGGGGGCGCTGCCCCCCGAGCTGGCGGGCTATGGCGTGGTCGTGACGTCGATGGCGAGCCTGGTCTTCCACGTGCCGATGGCGCAGATCGCCGGCCGGGACAAGGCAGTGACGCGGCGCCTGGCGAAGCTGTCGGCGCTGATCCTGGCGGCCGGCGCCGTTGGGCTCGTTGCGGAGGCCCTGCTGAGCGGCCACTTCTAGCGCGGCCCCGGCGCCGCGGGCGCGCAGCGCGGGCAGGAGCGGCCTCCCCCCCAGAGAACTGCTCTGCGACCATGGCGAGGAGACGCGCACCTTGACCCAACGAGAACTGGTTGCCCGGACCGCAACGGTCATCGGGCTGGTGGCGCTCGCGTGGATGGTCTTCTGGTTCGTGGTCCACGTGACCGAGATCCTGATCCTGTTGCTGGTCTCCGCGATCCTCGCCGCCGGGTTCGCCCCGGTCGTCGCGCTCCTGGAGCGGTGGCGCCTGCCCCGCGGCATCCAGCTCGCCCGGGGCGTCGCCATTCTGGTGGTGTACCTCGTCATGTTCGCGGCGCTCGCTGTGGTCGTCTCGATGATCGTCGTGCCCGCGGTCAACGAGGCGGGATCGTTCGCCCAGAACCTGCCCGCGCTGCTCGGACAGCTGCAGCGATGGACCGCCGGTCTCCAACAGCAGTTTCCGTGGCTGCCGAGCGTGCCCACGGCCCTGACCCATCTCCCGCAACAGCTCACGAGCCTCTCGGGGTACGGATCCGCCGCGGCTGGCGTCGCGTTCCGGTTCGTCGGCGGGGTCGCGGCCGCGATCACGGTGCTGGTCTTCACCTTCTACATGCTGCTCGAAGGAGCCGCCATCAGGCGCTCGTTCCTCGAGCTGTTTACGCCGGAGGAACGGATCCGGGTCGGCCTCGTGCTCGACCGCATCGGCGTCAAGTTCGGGGGATGGCTGCGGGCGCAGCTGCTGCTCTCGTTCACGGTCGCCGTGCCCGTCGCGCTCTTTCTGTGGATCGTCGGCATGCCGTTTCCCGCACTGCTGGGCGTCATCGCCGGTCTCGGCGAGCTGATCCCGATGGTCGGTCTCTGGCTCGGCGCCGCGGTGGCGATCCTCGTCGCGCTGTCCCAACCCGTCTGGCGCCTGGTCGCCGTCGTGATCTTCTACGTCGTCATCATGAACATCGAGCCCCACATCCTGGTGCCCCGCATCATGTCGCGGGTCGTCGGAATGTCGCCGATCTTGACGCTGGTCGCGCTGCTCTCCGGGATCAAGCTGCTGGGCATCATCGGCGGCCTCCTCGCCGTCCCGATCGCCGCGGCGATCCAGGTGATCGTCTCCGAGGTCGTGCGCGAGATTCAGGCGCCTGCCGAGGACCTCGTCGCGCGCGCCGGCGAGCCGCCCGCCACCCGGTCCACCGGTCAGCGATAACCACGGTTGCCGCCCCCGGGGCACTGCGCTGTTCGAATCGCAGCCGCCCGCGACAGGTGCCCGCCGAGCACGCAAGGCAGCGTTCCCGCCGCATTGCTGCCAATTGTTCCGGTCAGAACGGCAAGAGCGGCCCACATGGCGGCGATCCTGGAAGCCCGGGTCCTCACGAAGGAGTTCCGGGGGTTCCGCGCCCTGGACGGGGTCGATCTGCGCATCGAGGACGGCGCGATCCACGCGATCATTGGCCCGAACGGCGCCGGCAAGACCACCCTGTTCAACCTGCTGAGCGGGTTCCTCCGGCCGACCCGCGGCCACGTCGTGCTCCGGGGACGGGAGGTCACCGGGCTCCCGCCGGACGAGATCGCCCGCCGCGGCGTTGCGCGTTCGTTTCAGATCTCCAGCGTGTTCCCCCACTGAGCGTCCTCGACAACATTCGCCTCGCCCTCGCGGTGCGAACATCGCTCGGGTACGCGATCGGTCGGCACAAGCTCATCGCCGCCGCGCTGTCCAACGCGCTCGCGGGACTCGCGGGCGGCGTGTGGGTGATCAACCACGGCTTCGTCGGCCTGGACGCGGCGCACTGGACGACCGCGGGGACCGTGGTGATCATGACGTTGCTCGGGGGCATGGGCACGCGGCTCGGCCCGGCGGTCGGTGCGGCGCTCGTGATCGTGCTGCGCGACCTGGTCTCCGCGTGGACGGACGCCTGGGGCGTCGTGACGGGCGCGATCTTCGTGGCGGTCATCCTGGCGTTCCGTCACGGCATCGTGGCACGCTGGAGCGAATGCTGAGCGGGCGCGCGGCGGCGGGCTCCTCCTCCCCCGCGCCTCCGGCGGTCGAGGGGACCGCGGAGCCGTAGTCGCGCCGTCCAGGAAAGCGACGTCCCACCTGAGAAGTCCTACTGTATCCGCTATATCCGCAGTGCCCGCGAGGAGGCAAACCATGCCGAAGGATCCCGAACAGGCCGTCCGGCAGGCGGTGTCCGCGGCCAAGCTCATGGAGTACACGCGCGGCGTATCGCGCTGGGTGCGGATGTCCGGCAGCGAGCAGGAAGCGCAGGCGTTCGACTACTTGGAAGCTACCCTTCGAGCGTTGGGACTCGACGTTCACCGGTATCAGCACGATGCGCTGATCTCCTGGCCGGGCAAGGCGTCGCTCGAGGTCGTCGGCACGCTGCCCCGGCAGGTCGAGTGCATCACCCATGCCTTCTCGGCGCCGACGCCGCCCGGGGGGCTCGAGGGGGAGGTCGTCGACGCCGGGGCCGGCGACTTCACCCCGGCGGTGCAGGGCAAGATCGTGCTCGTGGACGGCCTGGCGATGCCGGTCAAGGCGCAGTCGGCGGAGGCAGCAGGCGCCGTCGGCGCGATCTTCATCAACCCGCCCGAGTTGCACGAGATGATCATCTCCACGGTGTGGGGATCGCCGACGCCCGAAACGGTCGGCTACTTGCCGAAGATCGCGGCCGTGTCGGTGCGCGAGTCCGACGGCGCGGTGCTCCGCGCGCGGGCGCGCGAGGGAACGCTGCGCGTCCGCCTCCACGCCGAGGTGGACACCCGCTGGCGCCCAACCCCGATCCTCACGGCGGATCTCAAGGGAACTGACGAGCCCGATCGGTATGTGCTGTTCAGCGGGCACGTCGACTCGTGGCATTACGGCGTGATGGATAACGGCAGCGCGAACGCCGTGATGGTCGAGACGGCCCGGCTGATGAGCAAGCGGCGGCGGCGGCTCCGACGCGGGCTCCGGCTCGCATTCTGGTCCGGGCACTCCCACGGGCGGTACTCCGGCTCCGTGTGGTACGCCGATCACCACTGGCGCGACCTGTACCGGAACGCGGTCCTCCACCTGAACGTGGATTCCTCTGGCGCCAAGGGCTCGACGGTCCTGAGTGAGGGCGAGACGATGGCCGAGACGTGGGCGAGCGCCGCTCGCGCCATCAAGGATGTCACCGGCCAGGACCTCGAGCACCGCCGCATCAGCCGCATGGGCGATCAGTCGTTCTGGGGCGTCGGCGTGCCGTCGATGTTCGGGGGCGTCTCGGTTCAACCCCCGGCAGAATCCGCGACAAGCGCTGCGCTCGCGTCGCTCCACGGCGGGGCGAAGAAGTCGGGCGGACTCGGCTGGTGGTGGCACACCACCGACGACACAATCGACAAGATCGATCGCGCCAACCTTCACCGCGACGCGGAGATCTACGCGCTCGTCGTGTGGCGTTGGTGCACGGCGCCGGTCCTGCCGCTCGACTACCGCGCCACCGCCGCGGAGCTCCGGGAGACGCTCCGGCACATCCAGGACGCCGCGGGTGAGGCGTTCGATCTGGACGCCCCGCTGGACGCCGTCACCAGGCTCGCCGGCGCGGCGGAGCGCCTGCATGATGCCGCGGCACGGGTCGGCACCGCCCTCGGCCAGGCGCGCGGCACGCGCAAACAGCGCGCCGCCGCCTCTCTCATCAACGACACGCTGATGCGGGCGGGCCGGGCGCTGATCCCCATCAACTACACGTCGACCGGGCCGTTCGACCACGACCGGGCCGTGCCGATCCCACCGGTCCCGTCGCTGCAGGCCGCCGCGCGACTGCGCACTCTGCCGCGGGGCACCGACGAGTATCACACGCTCGAGATCCGCCTTGTTCGCGATCGCAACCGGGTTACGCACGCGATCGAGGGCGCGGCGGACATGATCGAGCACGCGTTCAAGCACATCGACGTGCGCTAGCGCGGACGCATCCGCCCTCTGCGGCGCGGTGCACGGCTACGGCACCGCGGAGGGAGGCTGGGCGCCGGCTCGCACCGTGATCGTCGGCGGGTGACGAGCGCCGGGAGCTGCCGCCATCGCAAGAAAAGGCGGACATCGCTGGTGTCATGGACAACGGTCGACCGGGAGAGGCCATGGCGCCTGGTGCGGTGCACCCCGGCAGCCAAGCGCCCCAAAGACTCTACGCGCCCAAGGCAGCCTGTGCTTGCAGGAAGGCCACCACGCGGTGACGGCTCACGGCCCCGACGAACGAATCTGAATCTACGACTGGAAGCACGTCGGCGGTCCCCGCGCCCAGGGCGTCAACGGCAACGGCGAGGTCTGTGTCCGGAGTGACCGTCGGGACCCGGTCGCGCGGGGTCATGACATTTCGCACCCGCGTGGTTGGCCACGCCGCCCGAGGTATTGCCTTGATCTCATCCAGGGTCAACAGCCCGACAAATCGTCCGTCCTGCACAACCGGAAGGGTGTGCCACCCTGTAGCGAGGATATGATCGTGAATCACAGTTTCCAGCACAAGATCTGGCGACACGGTTGGGTAATCTTGTGCCATGAGGTCGCGCACAAGGTGGCCCGTCAGGAGGTCGTGAATCGCCACCTGCCGCCCGGAGCTGGCCGCCGCCGTCTCTAGGAACCAGCCAACAAACACGATCCACAGGCCGTTGATCAAGCGCCCCGATATGATCTGCCAAACGCCGAACGCAATGAAGAGAT
>DASQGM010000168.1:0-1848 GCA_035632615.1 bacterium
TCACAACGTCCGTCACGGTTCGTCACGGGCAAACGGCCGCTCCGGAGCGCCCCGACGAGGGCCCTCGCGAGCTCCGCATTCGAGTCGGCCAAACGGTCGACCGTGTCCAGAAGGCGGCGCAACGTGTCGGACGACAGATCAGGCGCGGAGGCCGGTCCGACGGACGAGCCTCGGGCTCTTCGCTCTCGGTACTCCCGAGCCCTCTCGGCCGCCGTCTTGCCCATCACGCCTTCCCTCCGCGCAGGAGCCGCCACAACGGCCGCGCGCCCGCCGAGCAGTCCACGCGGTGGTAGAGCGCCTGGATCGCGCCGTAGGGCCCGACGTGGACGACGCACGGCGTGCCACGCGGGATCAGCAGGCCGCACCGCTTGCAGTGCAACGAGAACGGGGCCGGCTCGGGCCGAGCCGCGGCGGCGCGAGGGTCGGTCATCGCGACGCCTCCAGTCGGGTGATCACGACTTCCGTGCGCGGGTTCGCGCGGTCCAGCGACCGGGATACGGCGTGCGAGACCACCTGGTAGTCGTCGGCATATGCGATGCCGTTCAAAGCGTCCTGAATTACTTTTACGCAGTTGTCGCCGTCGCGACGTCGGAGGTCGGCGAAGACGAGCAAAACGCGCATGTGGAAGCGGCTTTTCGCATCGGCGATTGGCCAGTTGGCGCCCTTTAGGATCTGGAGCGCGTAGATGGCCACCTTCTGCTCGTAATGCTGAGTGCGAGCCGGCGTGTACGTGCGGATCTTGCCATTCGGCAGGCGCACGGAACGAGGCCGCGCCTTCGGAACGGCGTTGCCGGGCACGACGAAGGAGATAGCGGGGGCGGTCACGCGACCTCCGTTTTGCGCAGGGCCGCGGCGATGCTGCGCCCGACCGCCTCAGCGAGGGGGGGTGGCATGGCCTGGCCGATCATCGACCAGCGGGAGCGCTTCGTCTTGCCCGCGAAGACCCACCCTTCGGGGAAGCCCTGAAGGATCGCGCCGGCGAGCTGGGAGAGCTTCACGGCGTTGGGCGCGGAGAGGAAGGGGCCCTTGTGGTGATTGGGCGGACCGATGCGGTCTCCGACCGTTATCGTCGTCGCTGGGCGCTCCCACGGCCATTCCAAGACGCACGCGCCTTGTGCGCCGCGGCCATCGCCCTTCGTCGTGACCGTGAAGCTAGGCTCGTCCGGACGGCTGATCGGGTGCCTCTCGTGGACGAGGAGAGCGCCGTCGCCATGCGTGTTCCGCGTGAGGGGGCGCGCCGGCGCGTCTGCCCTCGAGGGGCGGTGATTCGGGCCCGTGAAGAGCGTCGCGCCGTCGCCGCTGGTGTCGCGGCACGTGATGACGTGCGCCGGCTCGTCGATGTGAGACGCCCACGGCTTGCGTCCGACACGACTTGGTCGCCTCGTCGCGGCGACGAGGTGCGCCAGGATGTTCCCGTCCGATAGGGTCGACGTCCCGACGACGCGCGCGGGTTCGTCGGGGACAGACGCGATCCGGTTGCCGTTCGACCCCCGCCACCGAAGCCGCACGGGCGCGCCGAGCTGCTCGGGCGACAGGTGCCCCAGCGCCTCGCGGCACGTGACCCACCGCTTGAGCGTGAGCACGTGCGGCATGGGGACCATGACATCCGCCGTGGGGTCTCCGTGCGTCGGCGCGGGCCACCGGATGCACTGGCCGCTACGATGGCCGTACCAGAAGGGGCGCACGCGATGCTGCGGGACGCCATAGTCCGCCGCGTCGAGCCGGACGAAGTCGACGACGCAGTAGCCCTCGCGCGAGAGCGACCCGATCGTCCGCTGGACCGTAGGCCAGTTGGGGCCGTCATCGAGCCCGGGCACGTTGGCGATCAGGTACGCGCGCGGCCGGAGC
>DASQGM010000169.1:0-7408 GCA_035632615.1 bacterium
GTCGACTTTCCGGTCACCTCTCCACGCCGCCTTCGACTAGTAGTTATTAGCATGTCCGGCTGTCCTCTCTGTTCCCCGACACACCCGTGTTTCACGAAACTGATGACCGGTGCCACGCTGGTCTCCCTCGCCGTTTCTTCGGACGCCCGTTCGCGGGACCGCGATGTCCGCCTCTTGGATATTCGCAGACGGTCAGCGGCGAGGTTGCGGGCCCACGAACGTCAGGATCGCGAACACGGCGACAAGTAGCACGACGGGCCACTCGATGACGCGGGACTGTGCCCACAGCTGGCCGTCGGACGGGAGTGGCGCCCACACGAGCATCTGTCCGTCACGTCCGGTCGCGTTGCTTGCCGCCACGGTCCCCGGGAGCTGCAGGCGTACCTGTACGGTCAACGGGGTGCCCGTGTAATCGGCAAGCGCGGCTGTCACCACGTTGATCTGTTCCGTATACGTGTTGACGACGCCCCAGTTTCGCTTGATGATGCGGGCCCTGCCGAGCGGCGGCGGTCCTGCGGAGAGCAGACTGCTGAGCACGCCCTGATCGGCATGGCCGGTCAGCGCGATTCCGTGCTGGCCGAGGACGGTTGCGTCCAGTTGCATGCTCGTCGCGCCGGTCATGAAGAACACAATCGCCGTGCCGGCGACTCCAGCCCAGAACGCCCACTTGGTTGTGCTCATCGACCCCGGTCCCCCCGCACACATCGCGTTAGACTCTATTGTGCCCGACATTCGGGAGAGATGGACTGGTTTGTCCACATGATGCTAGCCACATTGTCCAGAAATCGCGCGAACTGAGTTTCCGCATTGTGAAGCGGTCCGGCCTATGTTAGAAGTAAGGATGGAGGCGCAACCCCTCCGGCGAAAAACCCGACTCAAGCGCCCGCGCACGTGGACGCCGAAACTGGTCAGGCGTACTTCGGGGATGGCTCCGGAGAACGACTGACGAGCTGTAAGCGACGGCGGCGAGGGGCTAGAGACGGTGAGAAGCCGGGCCTGGGCGGGCGCCTCCCCGATTTTCTGTGCGCGCACGACACGCATGAACCCCGGACCCGGGGTTGAACCTCGTGCAAGGACGATCCCAGTTCTGCACTGTCTCTTTCCGGTCACTCGCTCCAGCGTTGCCGGGCGATGCGCCCAGGATCCTCAAACAGTCGCGCGGTGACGGCCCCAAAGATCACCCCACCGACGTGAGCCATGTAGGCCACCCCGCCCGTCTGGACGTCCGCCACCACGCCGACGCTCACAAGCTGGATGAACACCCACAGCCCGATCAAGAGCGAGGCCGGGACCACGGTGACCCGGACAAACCAGCCGAAGAATAGAACCGTGCGAATCTGGTCGCGGGGGTAGGTAACCAAGAATGCGCCCATCACGGCGGCGATCGCGCCGCTCGCACCCAGGGTAGGAACTGTGGACCCGGGGTAAGCCGCGACCTGGGCCAACGTCGCCGCTGTCCCGCCGACGAGATAGAAGACCAGGTACCGCAAAGGATTCATCGCGTCTTCGATCTCGGGGCCAAACGCCCACAGGAACACCATGTTGCCCAAAATGTGCGACCAACTGCCGTGCATGAACATCGCCGTCAGAATCGTGATCCAGTGGCGGCCGCCGGCTATATCGGCGGGGATCACCGACCACGTGGTCACGAACGTCTCACCACCTGTCAGTTCAAGCACAAAGACAACCCCGTTCGTCAGGATGATGAGGGCCGTGATGACGGCAAAATGGCGAGATCGCCGAGACACATCCCCTAGCGGGATCATGTCGTCCTCCAGGCCTCGGGATGCGCATTCGCTTCCGCGCGAGGGTTCTCTGACGTGGCGGGCTGTCTCCTTGTTCACTCCACCTATGTATCGTCAGGAGTCACCCCACGGCCGATCGGTGCCTTGAACAATCTCGCGCTTCTCTGGATCAACCTCACGGAGCTTGATCGTAGGAGAGGGGGCGAACGGTGGCGCGGCGAGATAGCCACAAGAGTGGTATGCGCCGCGGGCATCGAGCGAAACGCCTTGTCCTCCTTGGTGGCGAGTCAGGGGTCGACCCCGCGAACGCCTCCGAGTCGGCGTGCGCCACCGCGCGCTCGGGAAACGACAACCCGCGCCGGGCTAGGACGTCGCGCCCTCGCCGCGCATCAGCGCACTCGAAACGGCCCAGGCGTAGCTCCCCTCCACGCGCACGTCCACCACGCAGGCCGCCCCTTGCTTTACCGTCGCCACGGCATCCCCTAGCGCGGCGTCGAGTGCCTCCGACTGCTCGACTGGCCCGATCGCCGAGACGCCGAGGCCGCGCGCGAGCAACGCGAGATCCGGTTCGGGGTCCGCGATGCGTTGTCCGATCCAACGGTTCTCCACCGGACGGCCGCGTTCCCTCGCAACGCGCTCTTGGTGCAGCTCATCGTTTAGGTATGAATTGTTATTGGCCACGACCACGAGCAGTGGGATGCGGGAGTGCGCCGCGGTCCAGAGCGCCGTGAGCCCCATCAGGTAGTCCCCGTCACCGAGAATGGCGATCGGCAGCCGTCCGGTGCCCTTGAGCGCGAGGGCGGCGCCCACTGCGATGCCGGGACCGGATCCGACGCCGCCTCCGCCATCGTAGCCGATGTAATCGAGCGGATGCCGAAAGTGCCAAGCGCCCGCTGGCCACCCGGTGGGCAGCCGCAGCAGACATACCGGTTCCGCCGCGGCCGCGTGTCGCAGGGCGTGCGCCAAACGCGCCAACGTGATGGGTCCGCCCACGGGGGGCGCCGAAGTTGAGGACGCCCGCGGAGCGCGCGTGGTTGGCGCGCGGCGAGCGGGCGGGCGCACCGCGTCC
Organism: bacterium; assembly: GCA_035632615.1. Taxonomy (GTDB): domain Bacteria; phylum Sysuimicrobiota; class Sysuimicrobiia; order Sysuimicrobiales; family Segetimicrobiaceae; genus JAJPIA01. The sequence continues at coordinate 2,815 of DASQGM010000169.1, forward strand.
AGCAACTGCGCCACCACCGTATCGGGCTGGCACAGGAGGTAGAGATCCGACGGCGCGAGGCCCTGGTGGTCCATGCTCCATCCGTTGTGCACGAATTGGTCCACCGAGACCTGAATCACGCGCGCGGCGATGTCCGCCGTCCCCGACGCCTGCTTGAGTGTCCCGGCCAGATCCACCCAATCGAGGCTCAGCACGACATCCGCCGATCTGAGTTCCGCCGCGGCCTCGGGAGACAGAAAGAGGCCCGGGGCCGCCCCGTGCAGCGGATGATCTGTGGGAAAGGCGGCGCCCGTTCTCAAATCCGTGAGCACCGTCGCACCCAACTGCTCCGCGAGCGCGACGCGAGCCCGCCACGCCTCCTCGTCGCGCGACACGCGACCCATGAGGATCACCGGGTGTGCGGCAGCGCGCAACCACTCCGCCGCGCGGCGTACCAGCTCCGGGGCGGCCTGGGCCGACGCGGGCGACCGGAACCGCTCGATGTCCGGGGGGCGCGGCACGGCATCGAGCTTGGCCTCCTGCAGCCCCGCGTCAAGACACACGTACACGGGGCCATACGGCGCCGTCGTCGCGATCTGCCCCGCCCGTAGCAACGACTCCTGCGCGGCGGCGATCGATGCCGGCTGGTCGTCCCACTTCACGTAGTGACGCACCAGCGCGCCCTGATCGCGAGCAGTATGAATCCAATCCACCCACGGGCGCCGCCGAGTCGCGTCCACGGGGCCGGTCGCGCCGACCACGATGACCGGCATCCGATCGCACCAGGCGTCGAAGATGGCCATCGTGGCGTGCATCAGCCCCACGTTCGCGTGGACGATCACGCCGAGCGGCCGGCCCGTGACCTTGGCCCACCCGTGGGCGATCGCCACCGCATGCTCCTCGTGCAAGCAGAGGAGCATTTGCGGCGCCCGGTTGCCGAGGTAATTCACGACGCTGTCATGCAGGCCCCGAAAGCTTGATCCCGGAACGAGGCACACATAGGGAAGCCCGAGCGCGCGGAGCATGTCGGCCATCACGTCGCTGCCCCATACCTCGGGCAAGCCGTCCCGCGGTGCCGTGTGATGTGAACTGCCTGAGTGGTCTGCATCCATGATAGCCTCCTTAACGCAGGGCGCCGATGCGCCGCTCAGATCGATCGCGGCGACGCATCGTGTCGCGCCGCCGCCGCAACACAGCCTCTACGGTATTCGCTCAGATCCGCGGCGACGGCTCGAGACCTGGGCGAGCCGCACGGCCGTCCAGAGCTTCTGCGGACCCGCGGGCATGTCCAACGTCCGCACGGCGAGCGGCCGAAGCGCATCGAAGACCGCGTTCATGACCGCGGCGGGTGCGCCGACCGTGCCCGCCTCTCCTACGCCCTTGGCTCCCATCGGATTCATGGCCGTCGGGGTCACCGTGAACCCGAGCTCAAAGTCCGGCACATCGGCCGCCTTTGGCGCCGCGTAGTCCATGAGCGAAGTCGTAAGACACTGCCCGGCGTCGTCGTACACGATCTCCTCGCGAAGCGCCTCGGCCAGTCCTTGCGTGATACCGCCGTGCAACTGCCCTTCCAGGAGCAACGGGGACAGCACGTGGCCCACGTCATCCACACCGATGAAGCGGAGCACTCGCGCCTCTCCGGTCTCGCGCACGATCTCCACGATGGCAACATACGCACCGAACGGCACCGTGAAGCCGGGCGAGTCCCATGTGCACGTTGCCTCCAGGCCGGGCTCGATTTCGGGAGGCAGCCGCGCCCCGCGGTGTGCCTCGCTCGCCACCTCGCGGAACGACATCCCCCGGGCGGGCGTGCCCTGCACGTGGAGCCGCCCGTCCTCGAAGATCACATCCTCGAGCGCCGCCTCGAGCAAGTGCGCGGCGATCCGGCGCGCCTTGGCCTTCACGGCTTCCGCGGCGAGGTACACAGGGGCGCCGCCGACGCACGTCCCGCGGCTGCCGCCGGTGCCGAATCCGGCGGGCACGACGGCCGTGTCGCCATGCAACACGGTCACGTCGTCCAGACCGATCCCCAGTGTGTCCGCGACCAACTGCGCGAACGTGGTTTCCTGCCCCTGGCCGTGAGGCGAGGTGCCGGTCACGACCACGACGTGGCCCGACGGGTCGACCCGAACGCCTCCGTACTCCCAGCCAGCGTACGGCAATGTGCGGGACGGCGCGCTCCCAGCTGTCTCGACAAAGGTCGCCAGCCCCACGCCCACGAGCCTGCCCTCGGCGCGCGCCTGCGCCTGCATCACGCGGCATTCGTCGTACCGGGCCAGCGCCAATGCGCGCTCCAGGGTGAACGCGTACCGCCCCGTGTCGTAGGTCAGCCCGGACGGCACACGGTAGGGAAACTCCTCCGGTCGGATGAAGTTCCTGCGACGGATCTCGGCCGGATCGAGACCCATCTCCTCCGCGGCGAGATCCGCGAGGCGCTCGATGAGGTAGGCGGCTTCCGGCCGCCCCGCCCCCCGGTAGGCCGCCGTCGGGCTCCTGTGCGTGTAGACGCCGCGGAGCACGACGCTGGCCGCGGGAATTCGATACGCTCCGGTGATGAGCCGTCCCGCTAGGAGCGGCGGACTGGCGCTGAACGTCTCCGGATAGGCACCTAGATCGGCCACCCCGCGCACCTTGACCGCGAGAAACCTCCCGTCCGCCCCGACCGCAAGCGCAGCCTCATGGACTTGGCCTCGTCCGTGGGCGGTCGCCACGAGGTTCTCGCTCCGCGTCTCGATCCACTTGACCGGGCATCCGAACCGCAGCGCGGCGCTGACGGTGACAATCTCGTCGTCGTACAGTCCCGTTTTGCACCCGAAGCTACCGCCCACCTCGGGCGCAATGACACGAATGCGGTGTTGGGGCACATCAAAGACAGCCGAAAGGTCGGCGCGGACGTGATGAGGCATCTGCGTCGACATCCAGACGGTGAGCAGATGTCCATCGTACCGCGCCACGCACCCACGGGGCTCGAGCGGCATCGCTGCCACGCGCGGGTGGACGAAGCGGCCCTCGATCACCCGCGTCGCGCGCCTGAACGCGCCGTCGACGTCGCCGTCCGTCCACCCGTGCTCGAAGGCGAGGTTCGACTCGAGGGCGGGATGGACGAGCGGCGCCTGAGGATCCAGCGCGCGCTCCGGATCGACCACGGCCGGCAGTGGATCGTAGTCGACCTGCACCAGGTCGGCGGCATCGCGGGCCACGTAGGGATGGACGGCCGCGACGGCGGCGACCGGTTGCCCCACGTAACGGACGTCGTTGACCGCAAGCGGAGCGTGTGGCGGCGTGCGGAGACCGGGCGGTTGGATCGCGATCGGTTTGGGCGCGAGGTGCGCGACATCGGGACCGGTCAGGACGCCCACCACACCAGACAACTCCCGAGCGGTCCCGGTCTCCACACCTCGAACGCGTGCGTGCGCGTGCGGACTGCGCACGAAGACGAGGTGCAACAGGCCGGGCAGGTGCAGGTCGCCCACGTACTGTGCCTGCCCCCGCAGCAGGCGCGGATCTTCGACCCGCTTGACGCGGGCCCCGACAAACCGCGGGACCGGCACGGGGCTCAGTACCGCCCCGTGACCGGCCGCGGCAGCGTGGTGCGACGGCGGCTCACCGCCCGCGGGTGGGCCGAGGCTGTCACCGCGGCCGGCCGCGCGTCGGAGTCCAGGCGCCAGAACGCATCGGTCACCTCTTGAACAGGTCCCTGGTCTTGAGGTACGTGGGCAAGAACGACTGATCGACGATCGGCTCCAACGGCACGTCGCCCTTGACGACGCCAATGAGCTGCTCGGCATGGATCATGTTCTCGATTCCCTCCACGTAGATCTTGCCTTCGCCAAAGTACGGCACGGAGCCGACGCCCCCGTGCTGGATCAGCCCCCGGATGACGCGTTCCATCACGTCCGTGTCCACGTCCCAGATGGGCGCCGCGATCTTGGCGGTCTCCGCGGGATTGGCGATGATGAACTTGACCGCCCTCGCCCGGGCGCGCAGGATCGCGCGCAGCAGATCCCCGTCCTGGGCGGCATGTTTGGCCGTCGTGAGCCCCAGCACGTTGGCCATCACGGGCAACACCTGGTTCGCCGTGGCCAAGGCCCGATACCGTCCGGGCTTCGCGGAAAACAGTGGCTCGACGACCGTCGCCACGTCCACGCCGCCGTGCTCCAGAGCGGTGAGCGCTTGGGGAAACCCGCCGGCCGCCACGAGCTGCACATCCTCAGGCTTCATCCGCAGTCGCTCCAGCATCAGGTACGTCAGCGCCTGCGTGGCCGACAAGGGCGTCGTAAACGCGATCCGCTTCCCGCGAATGTCGTTGATGGTCTTGATGGGCGAGTTCGGCATCGTGACCCAGATGACCTCGCCCATCGTATTGATGTTGCCGCTGATGATGCGCAGGTTCGCCCCCTGCTCATTGGCGGCGATTACGGCGATGACGCTCGACTCCCCGTACGGCAGGTCCCCCGCGACGATGGTCCGCACCACGTCCGATCCGACCGCGCTCCGGATCGTGACGTCCAGTCCTTCATCCTTGAAGTAGCCCTTCGCCGTGATGATAGCGTAGGGTAACGAGCCCGGGGAGACGCCATACCCCGACACCACGATCTGGGTGCTCGTCGCCGCC
>DASQGM010000170.1:0-1683 GCA_035632615.1 bacterium
CGCCCGTCGGGGTGCCCCACGACCACCTGCGCCTGCCAGCCCATGCCCGTAGTCTGCGCGGCGGGATCGTACCACCATCCCAGTTCGGCCTGCAGACGCACGTCCCGTCCGAGCGCGGCGTTCAGGTCGGCGCTGTATCCCGTGCCGGGGATGTTCGTGATGGGGCTGGTGGTCCCCGCGTTCGCGGCGGTGACCCAGCCGTTCTGCGCACCCCACCAGACGAACGAACACTGGGCGACGCCCTTTCCCGCGCCGAGGACGGTCAGGTCGGACACGAGCTCGGCGTTGTTCACGCCGCCTCCCGGATCACACGTGTCCGTGAGGAAGTTGACGCCGACCGTGACGTCGGACGCAAGCGCCGCCTGCGCGCGGCCGCCGAAGAAGGTGACGCCCCCGATCCCGCCGAGGAGAAACTGCGCCTCCATCCCTTCTGGCCGGTAGGTGGCCACGAGGGCATCGACCCCGTAGGTCCCGAGGCTCCGCTCGCCAACGACGTCCTTCGCCGTGTCGAGCAGCAGCCCGACCGGGCCGAGCTGCAGCGCCGTCGTCTGGCCGGGGGGCGGCGACATCGGGTACAACGGGTCGCCGTTGCGCGGCAACCACGTGTCGCCGCCGAGGTGGCCGACCTGAATCTCAAGCGGCAGACCGAACGCACCGCCCCAATCGAACTGGAACATGCTGATCTGCGCCATCGCGTCTGTCTGCCCGCTGTTGAACGAAATGAACATGGAGTTGAACTGCCCGGTCGGCGCGGGGTTCGCGATGCTGAATGTTCCGTCCGTCGCCCCGGCCTGGTTGAACGTCGTCAGGCGCAGCCGGAATCGGGCGTCGTCCGTGAGACCGCCGTCGAACTCCACCCAGGCACGCATGCTGGCGAAGTTCAGGAACGGCTCGGCTGACGACGGCGCGATCGGTCCCCGACCGGGGTTGTTGAGCGCAATGCGGCTGAGCTCGTAGCGAACGCGGATGTCGCCGCTGACCTTGACCCGTCTCACCTCGGTCCCAAGCTCAGCGACCTGCCGCTGCAGCACGTCGCTCAGGACGTCGAGCGAGGCGAGCTCCGTCTCGAACTCGCGCACAAGGCGCTGCACCGCGCCAAGATCGCTCCGGCTGACCCCGGCCGGAGGACCGGGGACCTGCAGCCGCGCAACGATCTCGGGGAGAGCCCGGGCGAGCCAGGCGGCCACTTCCCCGCGGGTCACGTCCTTACCGCCGTTCTGGATCAGCGGCGCGACCAGCGGATCGAGCGCCGGTCCAGCCACGACCCCGTGTCGGACCAGCGCATCGACGACGCCGGAGACCCACGCCGGCGCGGCGCCGTCGGAGAACGCCTGGGCTCCGGCCGGACCAACCTCCCACGCGCACAGCACGACTAGCGCGATCGCGAGCCACACGATCCGTGACGCAACTGTCTTCATCATGGACCCGGGACGATACGACGTCTGCTACGGCGACCGGTTGACGCGTCACGCAGTACCCGTTACGGCAGACAAGGATTCTGGCCCGCAGCCAGAATTCCTTGAACCGACACTGAAGTCGCGGCAAGGAGGCTCTCGGCATGACGATCGCGATCGCGATCTCGCTCTCCGAAGGGATCGTGTTGGCCGCGGACAGCCGGACCACGCGGTGGCGCCAGGCAGCCGACCAGCGATGGGCCGACGTCCTGACGGACTCCGCGCGCAA
>DASQGM010000171.1:0-10306 GCA_035632615.1 bacterium
TGGGATCGGCGATCACGGTCATCGAAGCCGACGGGCGCACGCTCGTCTTTACGGGGGACCTCGGACGTCCCGGCGCCCTCCTGCTCCGGGACCCGGAGACCGCGCCGGCCGCCGACGTCCTGCTGACGGAGTCCACGTACGGTGGACGGGCGCACGAGCCGCTCGCCGCGGGCGAGGCGCGCCTCGGCGAGGCCGTGCGGGAAACGGTCGCCCGCGGCGGGAAGGTGCTCGTTCCCTCGTTCGCGGTGGAACGGACGCAGGACCTGGCGTACGCGTTGCACCGGCTGCGCCAGGCCGGCGAGGTTCCCGCGGTGCCGGTGTTCGTGGACAGCCCGATGGCCACCGACGCGACGGAGATCTTCCGCCGGCATCCGGAGTGTTTCGGCGACACCACGCGCGCGATGCTCGCACACGAGGACCCGTTCGGCTTCCGGGGCCTCCGGTACGTGCGCTCGGTCACGGACTCCAAGGCGCTCAACGAGATCAGCGAGCCGTTCGTCGTGGTCGCGACGTCGGGCATGTGCGAGTCCGGGCGCATCCTGCACCACCTGCGCCATCACCTCGGAGACGCGCGGTCGTCACTCGTGATCGTGTCGTTCCAGGCGCCGCACACGCTGGGCGCGCGCCTCGCGGCCGGCATCTCTCCGGTGAACGTGTTTGGACAGCCCCACGCGGTGCGGCTGCAGGTCCGCACGGTCGCGTCGTTCAGTGCGCACGCCGATCAGGCGGAGCTCAGCGGGTGGGTGCGACGCATCCCCTCGGTCGGGCGCGTCTACTGCGTGCACGGCGAGGAGGACGAGGCCGCCGCGCTGGCCCAGCATCTCGGGACGCTCGGCTACCACGCCGAGGTCCCCACGCGAAACGCCACGGTCGAGGTCTAGCGGCGCTCACGCCTCCGCCGGGGCGGCACGGTGCAGCCCCTGCGCGAACAGCGTGACCAACGACGCCAGCGCGGCCGCTTCATCGTCCCCGTCGGCCCGGAGCACCACGGTCGCCTGATCCGGTACGCCGAGCCCCAGCACCTGGATGATGCTCTTCGCGTCCGCGACCCGGCCGTTGTACTCGACCGTCACCCGGCACGCGTGCGGCCTCGCCGCGGCCACGAGGGCGGCGGCCGGCCGCGCGTGCAGCCCGACCCCGGTGTGCACGACGACCTGGGCCGACGTCATGGCCGCGGGTCACGCGACGCGTCTTGGGATGGGACCGCAGCGGCGCGCGCCCCCAGCAACGCCCGGACCTCTGCCGCGGTCCCGCAGGCGAGCGCGCGGTCGACGAGCGCCCGCGCCTCGCCGAGCGAGATCGCCCGCACCGCCGCCTTCACCTCCGGCAGCGACGACGGCGTCATGCTGAGCTCGCTCACGCCGAGTCCCACCAGCAGCGGGGCGGCGAGGGGATCCCCCGCGAGCTCCCCGCACACGCCGACCCACCGGCCGCCCCGACCGGGCGCGCGGGTGACCGCGGCGATCAGCCGCAACACCGCGGGGTGCAGGGCGTCGGCGAGCGTCGCCACCCGCGGATTCGTGCGATCGACCGCGAGCGCGTACTGCACCAGATCGTTGGTGCCGACGCTGAAGAACTCCACCTCGCCGAACAGCGTGTCCGCGAGCACCGCTGCGGACGGGATTTCGATCATGATGCCGAGACGTGCGGGACCGTGGGACACGCCGCGCCGAGCGAGCTGCGCCTGTGCCTCGCGGATCAACCGCCGCGCCTCCCGGACCTCCCCGGCGTCGGAGACCATCGGAAGCATGATCCAGACGTGTCCGTGCGCCGCGGCCCGGAGGAGCGCCCGGAGCTGCGTGAGGAACACGTCCTCGTGCCTAAGACAGAGTCGCAGCCCGCGGAGACCGAGAAACGGGTTGTCCTCGCGCGGGATCGCCAACCACGGCAGGGGCTTGTCACCGCCGACGTCGAGCGTGCGCACGATGACGGGACGCGGCGCCATCGCGGCGGCGGCCGCGCGGTACGTCTCGAACTGCTCCTCCTCGTCGGGCGCCGCGGCGCGGCGCATGAACAGGAACTCCGTCCGGAACAGGCCGACGCCTTCCGCCCCCTGCCGGAGCGCCTCCGCGACATCCTCAAGCGACCCCACGTTGGCCGCCACCTCGATGCGGTACCCGTCCGTCGTTTCGGCCGGCAGATCGCGGAGCGCCGCCAGCCCGGCCCGCCGCTCGGACGCCGCCCGGCGCTTCTCTTACCACGCCGCCACCGCGGCGGCGTCCGGCGCCACCAGCACGACGCCTTGCGCCCCGTCCACGATCAGTGTCTCACCGGGCGAGACCGCAGACGTGGCCGCCGGCACGCCGACGACCGCGGGAATCCCGAGCGCGCGCGCGAGGATCGCGGCGTGCGCGGTCGGACTGCCCACCTCGGTGACGAACCCCAGCACCTTCCGACGGTCGAGCGCCGCCGTATCGGAGGGCAGGAGCTCGTCGGCCACGATCACCGACGGCGAGGCGATCTCCGCGAGCGGATGGGTCGCGCCCTCGAGCACCGCCCGTACGCGGGCCGCGACGTCTCGGACATCGGCGGCCCGCGCGCGCAGGTACTCGTCCGGGAGTGACTCGAGCTGAGCGGCGACGTCCGTCCCCGCGTCCTCGATCGCACGCTCGGCAGGGCACAGCGCGTCCTGAATGAGTCGCTCGGCCCGCCCGATCAGCTCCGGATCGTCGAGCATGAGCGCCTGCGCCTCGAACACGCCCGCCTCTTCTCGCCCCACGGCGGACGTCATCCCCCTCGCGGCCTCCGCGAGGTCGTCCCGGGCGCGCGCGACCGCGGCGGCCAGGCGCGCCGTCTCCCGCCCGACGGCATCGGCGGAGATGCCGTCCGCCGGCGCGGGCGCGTGCCGCCGGAAGAGCAACGCCGGACCGATCCCGATGCCGGTCGAGGCGCCTGTGCCGCGCAGTTCCCTCACGACCCGTTCCTCCCTACGGCGCACCGCCGCCAGCGACGCCCCCGATCAGAATCCCGTACCCGTCGGGCCTCCACCATCGGGTCGAAGCCTGATTTGGAGAATCTCCGGCTCACGCCGGCGTAGAGCGACGTCGGGCGCGCCGCTACTGCCTCCTGAGCAGACGCGCCGCCATGCTGCGCTACGCCCCGATTTTTCGGGGTTCCGCAGAGGCTGTACTTCTGCTCAGGTGCGTCGACTTACCCGGTGACCTCTCCGTGCCGACTCGGACCACGCGGATCCCCGCGCGGCCTGACGCCCGCTCGCGGTCGAGGTGTACCGGCCGGCGCTGGAACTTCTCGACGGCTGGACCCTGTCGCGTCCGGTCGACGACGGACGCCTGCACGGGCTCACGTTGCCGTAAGAGGAGTCCCGGCCCCGCGCTGGTAATCTTACCGCGCCTGGGGTCGGGCGCCAAGGACCCCTCGGAGGGAGCGGGTATGGAATCGATCCTTGGCTACATGGAGCGCTACGACTACGAGAACGTGTTCCTCTGCCAGGACCGCACGGTTGGACTGCGGGCCGTGATCGCGATTCACGACACCACGTTGGGCCCGGCGACCGGCGGGACGCGCATGTGGACGTACACGTCCGAGATGGACGCGATCGAGGACGCGCTCCGGGTCGCGCGCGGGATGACCTACAAGTACGCCGCAGCGGGGATCAACCTGGGCGGGGGTAAGTGCGTGGTCATCGGGGACCCCCGGACCGAGAAGAACGAGACGCTGTTCCGCGCCCTGGGGCGGTTCATCCACCGGCTGGGCGGGCTCTACATCACAGGCGAGGACGTGGGAACGACGCTGCGCGAGATGGAGTACATGCGCATGGAGACGCCGTATGTCGTCACCCTGCCGGCCTCGTGGGGTGGCGCTGGGCCGATCGGGCCGGCCACCGCGTTCGGCGTCGTGCAGGGCATGAAGGCGTGCGCGAACGCCGTCTTCGGGAGCGACTCGCTCGAGGGTCGGACCGTCACGGTGCAAGGCCTTGGCGCGGTCGGCTCGGAGGTGATTCCGCTGCTGGCGCAGGCGGGTGCGCGCATCACCGTCGCCGACCTCGACGCGGACAAGGTGAGCGCGCTCGCCACCCGGTACCACGTCGAGGCGGTGTCGGCTGGGGCGATCGCCGAGGTCGCGGCCGACATCTTCTGCCCGTGCGCGCTCGGAGGCATCCTGAACCGCGAGACCGTCCCGCAGCTCCGCGTGCGCGTCGTCTGCGGATCGGCCAACAACCAACTGGGGGACGAGGAGGACGGGCGGCGCCTTGAGGCCCGGGGTATCCTCTACGCGCCCGACTACATCGTCAACGCGGGCGGGACGATCTTCGACACAGACCGCCTGAACCCCGGGGGGTTCAACCGGGACCGGGCGATGGGCAACGTCGCGCGCATCTACGAGACGATGTCCGCGCTGATCGGCATCGCGCGCAAGGAGCGGATCTCGACGGCACAGGCCGCGGACGTGTTCGCGGAACGGCGGATCGAGGCCGTGCGCAAGGCCAAGGCACTCGCCCGCGAGGCGGAGGCGCGCATGTAGGCGCCGGACGGGACCGGACGGATGTCCGCGGAGGGTGGCTGCGCATGAGACTGCAGGCGCGGGTCGCGATCGTCACCGGGTCCAGCATGCGAATCGGCGGGGGGATCGCGCGGGGCTCCGCGCGGGAGGGGGCGCGGCTAGCAGCCTGCTGATGATGCACCCCGAGGACTCTGTTCCGTGGAGACGCAGCCGCTTCATGAGATCACCACAGCCAACCAGTACACACTAGGCAAGGTTGTCCGACGATCGACGATGCCCGGCCCGGGGAGAAGCCGCGCCGGGTATCGGGCTTCCGCTGGCGTGGCGCGCGCGCCGCCTCAGTCTAGCGCTAGCCGCCGCCGAACAGTCTCAGAGCGCGCGCCACGCGTTCTGGCGTGATCGGCAACTCCGTGATCCGGACGCCGACCGCGTCTTCGATCGCGTTCGCGACGGCCGCGGCCGGCGGTCCGATCGGCGGCTCTCCGATGCCCCGCGCGCCGAACGGGCCCTTGCCATCCCCCGACTCGATGAGCAGCGGTTCGACGTCGGGCACGTCGAGCGAGTTCGGAATCAAGTACGCGGCGAAGCTGGTGGACAGATTGACGCCGCGCTCGACGACGATCTCCTCCATCACCCCGTACCCCAGGCCCATCACGGCGCCGCCCTGAATCTGTCCTTCCACGCTCTGCGGATTGACGGCCGTACCGACGTCGTGGCAGGCGACGTGCCGCAGGACGGTCACCGCGCCCGTCTCGGCGTCCACCTCCACCTCGACGGCGTGGGCCCCAAACGTGTAGTCTGGGAAGATGCGCCCTCCCCCGCGCTCCAGGTCCACCGGGTCGCCGGCGGGAGCATGGTACGTGCCCAGGTAACTTCGCGCGACGCCGAGGCGGGCGCACTCTTTCATCACGTCGGCGAGCGAGACGCGCCGGCCAGATGCGGTGGCGGCGCCGTTCTCCCGCAGTGTCACCCGCTCGGCAGGAGTCTCAAGCATTTGCGCGGCGACCTGGAGAATCTCCACCCCCAGCTGTGTGGCGGCATGGAGGACCGCGTTGCCGGACATATAGAGCTGGCGGGTCGCGGTCGTGGTGCCGGCCAAGGGCGTGAGCGCGCTGTCGGCGATGTGCACGGACACCCGATCCGCGTCCACCCCGAGGACCTCCGCTGCAATCTGGCACAGGGACGACGCCTGCCCGCCTCCCACGTCGGGAACCCCGGTACGGACCACTACGCTACCGTCGGTCTCCACCCCGACCCAGGCGCTCGCCCAGTCGTGCAGCCAGACGATGCGGCCGTAGGGCTGGAGATTGCACGCGAGTCCGCGGCCGACCCGGTGATGCGGCGTGGAAGGCGCCCGGGCGGGCCCCAGCGCCGCCCATGCCTGCCGCGTGGCCTCGGCGACGGCGACATGGGTGTCGAGCTCCTGACCGATCGGCAGCCGATCCCCGCGGCGCAGCGCGTTGCCCACGCGCACATCGACGGGGTCCAGACCCAAGCGCCGGGCGACCTGATCGATCTGCGACTCGTATCCCAGGACCATCTGCATCGCTCCGAAGCCCCGCATCGCGCTCGTCGGAGGATTGTTGGTATAGGCGACGCGGGCATCCACCGCAACGGCGGGAATCCGGTAAGGACCGGCGGCGGTCACGGTCGCGTACAGGAGAACCAGTGCGCTGAGATAGGCATAGGCGCCCGAGTCCGCCAACAGCTCGATCTGTTGCGCGACCAGCGTGCCGTCCCGCATCGCCCCCGTGCGATAGTGCAGGACAAATGGATGGCGCTTTGGGCGGGCGAGGAGCGACTCCTGGCGCGACCACACCATCCTCACCGGACGGCCCGTCCGCGACGCCAGGAGACCGAGAAACACCTCCACGGTGACATCCTCCTTGCCGCCGAAGCCGCCGCCGACGTACGGGCCGATGACCCGTACCTTGTTGTGCGGCAGCCCGAGCACTTCGGCGACGTCACGGAAGTGTTCGATCACCTGCGTGGACGCGCGGATGACGACCACCCCGTCCGCGTCCACCCATGCGACGCCGGCCTCGGGCTCGAGGTAAGCGTGGTCGATGAGGCCGCATCGATAGGTGTGTTCGACCACGAGATCCGCCCCGGCGAGGGCCGCGTGCACGTCCCCGCGCTGCACCTGCCACCGGGCCAGCAGATTGCCCTCCTCGTGCACGCGCGGCGCGTCCGGTTGAAGCGCGGCCTCCGGGTCGAACACCGCGGGCTGCTCCGCGTACGCCACCTCGATCAGCTCGAGCGCCCGCGCGGCGATCTCACACGTCTCCGCCGCCACGAGCGCCACCGGTTCCCCCTGGTACCGGACTCGCTCCTCGGCGAGCACCTGGATGCGGGCACGCAGCGGTCCGACCGTGCTCGTCTGGCCGGGGACATCCGTCCACAGCGAATTGTGCGGAACGTCGCGGGCCGTCAGCACGGCCGCAACGCCCGGCAGCGCGACGGCGTGCGTCGTGTCGACGCGGGCGATGCGCGCGGACGGATACGGCGAGCGCAGGACGGCGCCGTGCAGCATCCCGGGCATCTGCCAGTCCGCGGCGTAGAGCGTGCGGGCCCGGACCTTGTCCCGGGCGTCGTGACGGGGAAGGCGTTGACCGACGACACGCAGCGCTCTGCGCGTGACGGCGGTGCCGTCAGTCACGCGAGGCCGCCTCCTTGGCGCACGCGGCGATGGCATCGACGATCTTGGTGTACCCGGTGCACCGGCAGAGGTTGCCGGCGATCGCACGACGGATCTCGGCACGACCGGCCTGCGGATGCTCCCGCAGGAAGGCGTAAGCGGTGAGGATCATGCCCGGCGTGCAGAACCCACACTGCGCGGCGCCGTGCTCGACGAACGCCGCTTGGAGCGGGTGAAGCGCGTCACCATCGGACAACCCGCGCAGCGTCACGACGTCCCGGCCGTCGACGCGGCCCGCGAGCACGAGGCAGCTGCTGACCGGCTCTCCGTCGAGGAGGACGGTGCACGTCCCGCAGACGCCCTCCCCGCACCCTTCCTTGACCTCGACCGCTCCAAAGTCGTCCCGAAGCACCTCGAGCAATGTGCGATGGGCGGCGACGCGGTGCTCCCGGCGCTTCCCGTTCAGCGTCAGCGCGATCTTGAGCTCGGTCATGGGCTCGTGCTCCGGGCGGCGCGGGACGCCGCCCGCTCCAACGCCCGCGCGGCCAGCACGCGGGCCAGGTGGCTCCGGTACGCGGCCGACGCATGCACGTCGCCGTCGGGTTCGATCTCGAGGGGACGCGCAGCCAGCACCTTCCGGATCGTCTCTGCTGCGGGCGGTTCGCCCGCGAGCGCGTCCTCCACGCGGGTCAGTCGCTGGGGGATCGGCCCAACGCCAGCCAGCGCGATGCGGGCGCGCGCCACCCGCCCCGCTGTGTCCAGATCCACCACCGCCACCGCGGCCACGACGGCGAAGTCGCCGGCGCGCCGGCTGAACTCCTCGACGGCGGAGCCGGCCCGGGCGCCGGGGACGGGCAGACGGACCGCCACGACCAGCTCGCCCGGCTGGAGGGCGGTCGTGAGGATACCCACGAAGAAGTCGTCCGCCGCGATGACGCGCTCGCCGCGCACGCTCCGCACGACGACTGTGCCGTCGAGCGCCCGCACGACCGCCGGGAGTTCGGCGGCGGGGTCGGCGTGCGCGAGGCTGCCGCCGATCGTACCCAGCGCGCGCACGCGCACATTGCCGATCAGCGCGGCGGCTTCCTGGAGCAGCGGGCACGCGATGAGCGGCCCCTCGCCGCGCTCGAGCGCGCGGTGTCGCACCAGGGCGCCGATCTCGAGCACGCCGTTGTCGCGCCGGACCATTCGCAACTCGCGCAGGCGGTCGAGGTCTACGACAATCGCCGGCCGTGCCAGCCGCAGCGTGAGCATCGGCACGAGACTCTGACCGCCGGCGAGCGGCTTCGCGTCGTCGCCGCGAGCCTCGAGGAGCTCCAACGCCTCGGTGAGCGTGGCGGGTGCAGCGTACTCAAACGGCACGGCCGGCATCGGTCGAGGTCCCTCCTCAAACGTCCCAGCCGCCGTCGACGACCAGGTCGTGCCCGGTGATCTGCCGGCTGTCGTCGGAGGCGAGAAACACCACGGCGTGGGCCACGTCGTCATCCGCTGAGAAGCGGCGGAGGGCGGTCTCGTGCACGTACTCGCCGAACACATCTTCGGTCGTGGTGCCGCGCACGCGGGCTTTCTCGGCAATGATCCCGGTCATGCGGCCACCTTCCACCACGCCCGGACAGATCGCGTTGACGTTGACGTTGAACGGACCCACCTCGAGGGCCAGGGTGCGGGTCAGTCCTCTTACCGCCCACTTCGAGGACGAGTAGGCGGCGCGGTAGCGGTACCCGCGCAGGCCGGAGGTCCCCGCGATGTTGATGATCTTCCCGTATCGCTGCTCGATCATCATCGGCACGACCGCACGGCAGCAGAGGAACACACCCTTCAGGTTGACGGCGAGCACGTGGTCCCACGCGTCGGGATCGATCTTGTGGAGCGGCGTCTCGATGGGCCCCGTAACCCCCGCGGCGTTGACGAGGACGTCGACGCGCCCGAACTCCGATTGCGTCCGATGCGCCAGCGCCGCCACCTGCTCCTCCGCGGTCACGTCGGTGGGAACCGCGAGATGCCGGCCATGCCCCTCCCGGCTGCGGAGTTCCTCCACGAGGGCCTCGAGCGCGCCCGCCTCTCGCGCCGCGGCCACGACGTGGGCACCTTCCCGCGCCAGCGAGGCGCAGATCGCTCCTCCCATGCCCTTGGCCGCGCCCGTGACGATCGCAACCCGGTCACGTAGCTTCACGGCGCGTCCCCCCTCGGAGGGTTCGACATGTAGCCGTTCCACAGGTCGGTCTGGACGAGCTCCGCCGGTCGCTCCGCCGGGGGACCGAAGCCTCCGCCCCCGCAGCTCTCCACAACGACAAGGTCGCCACGCCGGAGGTCGCGGTTGTCTTTGCCCCGGACGGGAATGTGTTGCCCGCCCCGCTCCAAGACTACGCGAAACGGGGCCCCATCTCCCCCACCAAAGACTCCCCACGGTGCGATACGCACCCGCTCAATCATCGTGGCGAGCTCCGCGTGTGGGCCGACGAGCCGGTAGGCGCGACGCAGACCCAGCCCGCCACGGTGCCGCCCGCGCCCGGCACTGTCCGGAACGAGTTCGCAGCACTCGACGCGCAACGGATACTCGCTCTCGATGACCTCGATCGGCGTATTCATGACGTTGCTGAGGTGCACCCGCACGGCGTTGGTGCCGTCCCGACCCGCGCTCGCGCCCTCACCGCCGCCGTGAACCTCGTACAGAAGGAACGGTCGCCCGTCCTCGCGCCGCCCGCCGAACATCACCAGCCCCGACGTTCCGGGCCCACCGGCGACGATCCGATCGGGCAGGACCGGTGCCAAGGCGCGGAGCAGGGCGTCCACGACCCGCTGGGACGTCTCGTGATTGCCGCCGACGCGCGGCGCCTCCGGCCCCGGGTCCAGGATTGACCCGGGGGGAATCCGAACGACGATCGGGCGGTAGCAACCGGCGTTGGCCGGGATGTCGGGACCCAACAGCGCCCGCGCCGCATAGAAGACGGCGGACGCGGTGACAAAGCGCGTGGCGTTGAGCGGCCCCCGGGCCTCCCGCGCGGTACCCTCGAAGTCGGCGTGGAACGTGTCCCCCTCCACCGAGATGCGGACGGCAATCCTGAGCGGCTCATCGCCCACGCCGTCATCGTCGAGCCAGTCTTCCCCGGCGTAGTCACCGGCCGGCACCTTCGCGATCTCCGCGCGCATCATCGTCTCCGATTCATCAAGGAACCGCGCCATGCATCCGGTCACCACCTCGACCCC
>DASQGM010000172.1:0-14323 GCA_035632615.1 bacterium
GCCAGCGCGTCGAGCCTCGGGAAGCCCATCGGAAGCGACATCCAGACGGGCAAGGTGACGTTGCCGATCATCCACGCGCTGCTCCGCGCGCCGGAGGCGGACCGGCGGCACCTGGAGGCGGTGTTGACGCGGACGAACGGCGACGGGCGGGAGGATCCGACCGTGGACGTCCGCGAGATTCTTGCACGGTGCGGCGCGGTGGACTACGCGCTGGACGTGGCCCGTGCGCGCGCGGACCGGGCCGCGGCGGCGCTCGGGCCCCTGCACGACTCGCCCGCCCGGTCGAGCCTGCAGGGGCTCGTCGAGTTCGTCACGGTGCGGACTCGCTAGGCCAACCCGCCATGACGCGCCGGGCCCCCGCAACGGTCACGATACCCTCATCCCCGTCGGGAGTCCGTCCGGGCGAGGCGGCCCGCCCGTGGCAACGGCTGCGCGACGTGCTGTTCCGCGTGGCGGTGCAGACGACGAGCGCGCACCTCGCCCGCGCGCGTGACGCGATCGTGGGGGCGTGGCAGGAGTCGCTGCGCCGGCGCGTGCCCCGGTACCGCGACGTGGCCGAGACCTCCGCGTGGGGTGCCGACGGGCTGCGGGTGGTGCTCGAGGTGGCGCGCGCGTGGACGCCGGAGGAGAAGGCGCTCGCCCGCGACGCGGTGTTCCGGACCGCCCGGGCGGTCGCGGGGGAGCAACTCCGCCGGGGGTTCTCGCTCGAGGAGATCCAGCAGGCGCTCGCGCTGTTCCGGCTCGCCGTCCTGGCGGAGATCCAGCGCATGCTGCGCCGGCGGTTGTGGCTCGCGTTCCCCTGGGACGTCATGCGCGTCGCCGACCGGATCAACGAGGCGATCGATCTGGAGATGCTGGCGATCGGGCAGGCGTACCTCGACGAGCGCGCGGGGGTCATTCACCGGCGCGAGCAGGAGCTGGTGGCCGGGAACGAGCAGCTGCGGACGCTGCTCCAAGAGATGCACCATCGCATCAAGAACAACCTCCAGACGCTCGCCGACCTGCTCTACCTTGAAGGACGCGAGGCGGGATCGCCGGAGGTGGCGAGCCGCCTGCGGGACAGTCTGGCGCGGGTGAAGAGCATCGCGACCGTCCACCGTCTGCTGTCGCTGGACCACATCGGCGAGGCCGACGGCCGGCGGCTCGCCGAGGCGATCGCGGAGACCGTCTGCCGCGACCTCGGCGCGCCGGGGACGCACCTCGACGTGCGCGTGGACGGCCCCTCCGTCTTGCTGCCGAGCAAGCAGGCGACCTCGCTCGCCCTGGTGCTGGGCGAACTGCTGACGAACGCGATCGAGCACGCCTTCGTCGGGCGCGCGCGGGGCGCGGTGCTGATCACGCTCCACGAGCGCGGCGGCGAGGTCACGGTGATTGTGCGCGACGACGGCGTGGGGTTGCCCTCCGGGCTGGACCCGCAGCGCGTCGAGAGCCTCGGGCTGTCGATCGTGCGCACCCTCGTGTCCCGGGACCTCCGCGGGCGGCTCCGGATGTGGGTGGACGGGGGGACGATCGCGGAGGTCGCGTTCCGCCGATGACGCCGCGCCCCAGGATCCTGATCGCGGATGATGAGGCAATCCGCCTGATCGCCCTGCGCACGCAGCTCGCCACGCTCGGGATGGAGGTAGTCGGCGAGGCGACGACGGGGCGCGAGGCGGTCGCGCTCGCGCGCGAGACCGCGCCGGATCTGGTGATCCTGGACATCAAGATGCCGGAGATGGACGGGATCGAAGCGGCGCGGCAGATCACCGGCGCCCGATCGGTGCCGATCATCCTGCTGACCGCCTACTCCGACCAGGCGCTGATCGAACGCGCCGCCGCGGCCGGAGTGTTCGCGTACCTCGTCAAGCCGGTCGCCGAAGAGGACCTGCTGCCGGCGATCCTGACGGCGCGCACGCGGTTCGCGGAGTTTCAGGAACTGCGCAAGGAGGTCGCCACGCTGTCCGAGGCGCTCGAGGCACGTAAGGTGATCGAGCGCGCCAAGGGGATCCTGATGGATCGTCTGCGCATCAGCGAAGCGGAGGCGTTCCGGCGGATGCAGATCCAGAGCCAGCGCGAGAACAAGCGCCTCGTGGAGATCGCGCGGGCCATCATCACCGCGCACCCGATGTTGTAGCGGAGCG
This sequence comes from bacterium, assembly GCA_035632615.1. Classification (GTDB taxonomy): domain Bacteria; phylum Sysuimicrobiota; class Sysuimicrobiia; order Sysuimicrobiales; family Segetimicrobiaceae; genus JAJPIA01. The sequence continues at coordinate 2,121 of DASQGM010000172.1, forward strand.
CAGCACCTCCCCGAACGTGGCCGGGGGCGCGCCCACCCGCCGATCGCGCTCCAACCGCCGCGAGGAACGCGGGGCCCGCCGCGCTCGCTTCTTTCAAATGGTGTATAATCAGGCCGGAGGTGCGCCATGGGACCCAAGTTTTGGGAGCTGATCATCGTGCTGGCCATCATCATCCTCCTCTTTGGGCCGAGCCGGCTCGCCGGCCTCGGCGGAGCGGTGGGGAAGGCCATGCGTGAATTCAAGGATGCGACGAAGCCCGAGGACCAGAAGTCGTCGACATCGGACAAAGGCGCCGGGGAGAAGAGCTGACCGGCGAGGTCGCGGGCTCGGAGGGGGCGGCGAAGCGACCTCGGGTGTGGAGGACGCGAGGCCGGGGAGCGGTTGCGGGCCGCTCCCTTTTGCGTTGCCCGACGGCAGCCGATCGGCCGCCCTCCGTCGGGAGGTCCGGTCGGGGGGAGGGGGTGAAGGGTGGCACCGGTTGCCAAGCGGACGCGCGAACCGTGGTGGATCCTCGTCGTGATCATCATCGCGGGAGCAATGCTGGGCAGCGTGTTCGCAGACGCCATCGGACAGTTTACCTATCTGGCGCCGATCGGCCACTCGGTGGCGTTCGGGGTGGACCCTCCCGTCACGCTGGACCTGCGTGTTTTCACGATCACGCTCGGATTCACGGTCCGGTTGAACGTCGCGATCGTGGTTGGTATAATTGTCGCGATCTACCTGTTCCGCGTGTTATGAACGCGGGGGGTGGGTGTTGAGGGGGTGAGGGCGGTGTGCGTTCAGACGCCGACCTTGCCCCGTTGTCGTTCCATCGCGCGGGCTCGCCGGCGGTGACGGGCCGGCCGGCGGTCTGTGATCTCGGGCTCTCGGGTGCTGCGCTGGGTGAGCGACGACGCCGGATAGTGGATCTACCCTTGGAGATCCGTCCTCGTGAGCGGCTCCTGCGACACGGTGCCGGGGCGCTCAGCAGCGCGGAGTTGCTCGCCGTTCTTCTCCGTACCGGATTCCGCGACCACGGCGCCCTGGAGGTCGCGGCCACCCTCTTGGGGAACCATGGGACCCTGGACCGCCTCGCCGGCGCCACGCCGGTCGAGTTGTGCAGGACGCCCGGCGTGGGCGAGGTCAAAGCCCTCCACCTCCTAGCTGCGTTTGAGTTGGGGCGCCGGTTGCGCGCATTGCCGCCGCGGACGCGGCCCGTCGTACGCCGACCTGCCGATGCCGCGGCGCTGGTCGTCGACGAGTTGCGGTTCTGCGAGACGGAGCGATGTTGGGTGCTCCTGCTCAATACGCGGCACGAGGTGCTCGACCGGGTGGAACTGACGCGGGGTGGGTTGGCGAGCTCCCCGGTTCACCCGCGGGAGGTGTTTCGGGCTGCCGTCCGCGGAGGCGCTGCGGCGGTGATTTTGGTGCATAATCATCCATCGGGCGACCCGACCCCGAGCCGACCGGACCTCGCGCTGACCGCGCGGTTGTGCCGAGCAGGACGGCTGATGGGGATTCCGGTGCTGGACCACCTGATCGTCGGGGACGGGCGGTACGTCAGTCTCCACGAGCGGGGTGGTCCGTTCGACACGGTGCCGGGGGCGCCGCGCGCACCTCGGAAGAGGGGGGGCCGGGCCCGCAGGGGCCCGAGAGGAGCGTGAGGAAATGATCTTCAACGGCTTGTTCAGCCGGTTCACCCGCGACATGGGGGTGGACCTCGGTACCGCCAACACCCTCGTGTACGTGCGGCGGGAGGGGATCGTGCTGCGGGAACCGTCCGTGGTCGCCCGGCGGGTGGACGGCGGCGAGATACTGGCCGTCGGCGACGAGGCCAAGAAGATGATCGGCCGCACGCCCGGAGACATCATCGCGACCCGCCCGCTCCGGGACGGCGTGATCGCCGACTTCGACACGACCGCCGCGATGCTCTCGTACTTCATCAAGCGCGGCCTCCGGGGGCGCAGTCTATTGCGGCCCCGGGTGATCGTGGGCATTCCCAGTGGCGTCACCGAAGTGGAGAAGCGCGCGGTGATCGACGCGACGCTCCAGGCCGGCGCCCGGGAAGCGTACCTGATCGAGGAACCGATGGCCGCCGCGATCGGTGCCGGGCTTCCCGTGTCGGAGCCGGTGGGGAGCATGGTCGTGGACATCGGGGGCGGGACGACCGAGGTCGCCGTGATCGCGCTCGGCGGCATCGTCACCGCCCGCAGCATCCGGGTCGCCGGCGACGAGATGGACGAGTCGATCATTCAGTACTCGCGGAAGGCGTACAACCTATTGATCGGCGAGCGCACATCCGAGGACATCAAGATCAAGATCGGCTCGGCGTACCCGCAGAAGGAGGACCAGTCGATCGAAGTCCGGGGCCGGGATCTGGTGTCGGGACTCCCGCGGACGGTGCGCATGACGGGGACGGAGATCCGCGAGGCGATGGCGGAGCCGATCGCGGCAATCGTCGAGGCGGTGAAGATGACCCTGGAGCGGACCCCGCCGGAACTCGCCGCGGACATCGTGGATCGCGGGATCATCATGGCGGGGGGCGGCGCGCTGCTCCGCGGGCTCGACCGGTTGCTCGGCGAGGAGACCGGCATGCCGGTGATGATCACCGAAGACCCCCTTAGCAGCGTCGTGCTCGGGACCGGGCGCGCGCTCGAAGAGATCGAGACGCTCAAGAAGGTCCTGGTCACGAGCAAGCGGATGTAGGTCACCGCGTGTTCTCATCCGCGCTGCTCCGCCACCGACGGCTCATCGTGTTCCTGACGCTGGGCGTCGTCGCGCTCGCCGTGCTGACGGAACAGGTGCGGACGCCGGACCGCCGCCGGGTGGGGTGGGCGGGCGAGGCCGTGGAGTTCGCGCTTGCGCCGGCCGCGACCGTGTTGTCGCGGGCTGGCGGTGCCGTGTCCGGGGCGTGGTCCCTGCTCAACGAGATCGGCGCGCTCCGCACCGAGAACGCGCGCCTCCGCGCCGAGGTCGGGCGGCTGCGCGAGGAGAACGCCGGGCTCCGCCCGGTCGCGCAGGAGAACACCCGGCTCGGGGCGCTGCTCGGCTTCAAGGAACACCAGCCGTACCAAACCGTGGCCACCCGGGTGATCGGACGCGAGCCCAGCGATTGGTTCAGCACGGTGCTCGTGGACCGCGGCACGCTGGCGGGCGTCCGGAGGAACGATCCCGTCGTCACGAGCGAGGGCTTGGTGGGGCATGTGATCGAGACCGGGCTGACGTGGTCGCGCGTGCTGCTCCTGCTAGATCCGCGGAGCGCCGTCGGGGTCCTCGCGGTCCGCTCGCGCGAGGCCGGAGTCGCAGAGGGCCAGGGCTTCCCCGTGCTGCGCGTGAAGTATCTCGCCCGCGATGCGGACGTGCAGCCTGGGGACGAGATCGTCACGTCCGGGCTGGGGCAGATCTATCCGCGCAGCCTTGTTGTCGGCACCGTGATCGGGATCAGCCACGCCGCCGGCGACATGTTTCAGGAGGCGCTGGTGCGGCCATCCGCCGATCTCTCCCATCTGGAGGAGTTGCTGATCGTCGTCCGGGGTGGCGAGCAGGTCGCGCGATGACCCGGTTCGTCGCCTACGGCGTCCTGGCGCTCGCCGCGCTCGCGCTCGAAGTCACATGGTTGAGCGACATCCGGCCCGGGGGCGCCGCGGTCGACCCGCTCCTGGTCCTCGTGGTGTCGGTCGGCCTGCTGCACGGCCCGATCGAGGGCGCCGTCGTGGGCGCAGCCGCGGGGCTCATGCAGGATGTGGTGACCGGGGTGCCGCTCGGGCTCGGGATGCTCGGCAACCTCTGCGCGGGGTTCGGGGCGGGGCTCGGCGAGGGCCGGCTCTACCTCGAGGACCTCTGGCTGCCCGCGATCGCCGCGTTCACGCTGACGATCGTTCGGTATGCCGTATGGATCGGTGCCGGTCACATGGTGAGCGTGCTCAGCGTCTCCCTGACGGAGGCCGTCCGCGTCACCGTGCTGGCCGCGTGTTATAATGGTGTGGTTGCAATTCCGATCTTCCGATGGCTCCGGCGGCTCGACGGGGCGTTGCTGCGGCTCTCCGAACGGCCGCGGTGACCGATCTCGAGAGCCGCGCCGGAACCCGTGTATCGACGTTGAGGCACCGCGTGGCGTGGTGGACCCTGCCGGGGGCGCCCCGGACCGTCTGCGCGGGCGTGAGCGCCCGCCGGGCCATGACGGTCGTCCCCGATACCGCCCCGAACCGTCCGGGGGTCGCGTTGTGGTGTGCCCCTCCGAATCCTCGGGAGAGCCGCTAGATGGATCGCGAGAGTTTCGAGCGGCGCCTGGTCGTCCTGTTCGCCGTGATCACCGGCCTGCTCGCCGTGCTTTCGGTCCGGCTCTGGCAGGTCCAGGTCGTGCAGGGCGACTACTTCTCCCGTCTCGCGGAGGAGAATCGCCTGCGCGTCACGACCCTCGCGGCGCCGCGCGGCCTCGTTATCGACCGCGCCGGTCGGCCGCTCGTAGCCAACCGCCCCGCGTTCACGGTGGCGCTCCTGCCCACCGAGGTCGTCAATCCGCAACAGGAGATCCCGGAGATCGCCCGCTTGCTGGGCATCGATGCCGCCGACGTGTGGCAGCGATTCGCCGCGTCGCGGGGGCAGCCGTTCCAGCCCGTGCGGTTGCGCCGTGATGTGCCGAAGACGGTCGTCGCCGCCGTCGAGGAGAGCCGGATGGACCTGCCCGGCGTCCTCGTCCAGGTCGAGCCCGTGCGGGAGTACCTCTATCACGATCTCGCGGCCCATCTGCTCGGCTATCTCGGCGAGATCAGCGACGCCGATCTCCGCCGGCTGCGGGCGGACGGGTACGAACCCGGCGAGCTGATCGGCAAGGCCGGGGTGGAGCGCGTCTACGACCGATACCTCCGCGGGCGCAACGGCGAGCTCCGGGCCGAGGTCGACGCGATGGGCCGGCTGTCGCGGACGCTCCGGACGATCCCGGCCGTGGCCGGGGACACCCTGGTGCTGGGGATCGACCTGCCAATGCAGCAGGCCGCGGAGGCCGCGCTCGGCGATCGGTTGGGCGCCGTCGTTGCGATGGATCCTGCCACCGGGGCGGTGGAGGCGTTCGCGAGCCACCCGGCGCTCGATCCGAACTTGTTCTCGGCGGGGATTCCCTCCGCGGCGTGGAGCGCGTTGTTGCGCGACCCTAGGCAGCCGTTGATCGACCGCGCGGTCCAGGCCGGCTACCCGACAGGGTCGGTGTTTAAGATCGTGACCGCGTCGGCGGCGCTACAGCTCGGCCTCGTGACGGCCGACACCGAGTTCTACGATCCAGGCTACTACAACCTCGGCGGCCGGATCTTCCACGACAACGAGAACGAGTCGTTCGGGCACTTGAACTTCCTGAACGCGATCGCGGTGTCCTCGAACGTGGTGTTCTGGACGATCTCGCGGTCGGTCGGCCCGGAGCACATCTCCGAGTACGCGCACCAGTACGGGCTGGGGGCGCGCACGGGCGTCGACCTGCCCGACGAGATCGCCGGCGTCGTTCCCGACCCGGCGTGGAAACGTCGCGTCTACCACCAACCGTGGTACGCCGGGGACACACTCAACACCGCGGTGGGGCAGGGGTACGTGCTTGTCACGCCGATGCAGGCGGCGCGGATGATCGCCGCGGTGGCGAACGGCGGGACGCTCGTGACCCCGCACATCGCCGTGGAGATCCGCTCGCCGTCGGGCCAGGTCATTCAGGAGATCGCGCCTCCGCCGGCCGGCCATGTGCCGCTCAGCCCGCAGACGCTGTCCGTACTCCGGGCCGGATTGTCCGCGGTCGTCACGCGCGGAACCGCGGCCTCGATTCAGATTCCCGGTCTCGCCGTTGCCGGCAAGACCGGGACCGCGGAGAGCGCGCACGGCAAGCCGTACGCGTGGTTCGTCGGCTACGCGCCGGCCGACAACCCCAAGCTGGTGGTCATCGCCATGGTCGAGAACGCGGGCTACGGGGCGGAGTTCGCCGGACCGATCGTCCAGCGGGTGCTGGAAACGGCGTTCGGCCTCACGCCCGCCGCTCCACCGGCAGGAGACCCCAAGCCGTGAGCGCCGTGAGCACGGCCACCGTCGCCGCGCCGGCGTCCGTCAGCACGCACGGCGCCCGGACGCGGCGCCTGGCGCGCAACCTCGACCCGATCCTGATCATCGCGACGGCGGCGCTCGTCGCGTTCGGGCTGCTCATGGTGTACAGCACCACGCGATCCACCCCGCATCCGTTCCTGTACACTCGCAGCCAGTTGCTCCACATCGTCATCGGTGTTAGTGTCGGGATCGTGTTGATTGCGGTCGACTACCGCACGCTCGCGTCCGCGTCGCGCTGGCTGTACGTGGCGAACCTCGGGATACTTGCCGCGGTGCTGGTCGTGGGCCGCAGCAGCCTCGGCGCGCAGCGCTGGATCCCGCTCGGGCCGCTGGGACAGTTCCAGCCGTCGGAGATCGCGAAGCTCGTGATCGTCATCACGCTGGCGAAGCACATGGCCGACCGGCCCGGACCGTACCGATCGGTCCGCGACCTGCTGCCGTTCCTCGGGCACGTCGCGCTGCCGATGTTCCTCATCTTCCGCCAGCCCGACCTCGGGACCGCGCTCGTGTACGGGGCGATCTTCGCCGGGATGCTGTACGCCGGGGGCGCTCGCCGCCGGGACTTGGCCGGGCTTGCGGCGGGCGCCTGCCTGTTGTTCCCCGTGCTCTGGCACCTGCTCAAGGAGTACCAGCGGCGCCGGCTCATGGTGTTCCTCGATCCCTCGCTCGATCCGCTGGGATCGGGCTACGGGATCATCCAGTCGAAGATCGCCGTCGGGAGCGGGATGACCTGGGGCAAGGGGCTGTTCGCCGGGACGCAAAACGTGCTGCAGTTCGTCCCGGAGCACCACACGGACTTCATCTTCTCCGTGGTCGGCGAGGAACTGGGCTTCGCCGGCGCGTTGCTCCTGTTGGGGTTGTTCCTGGTGTGGCTCTGGCGGGGCGTGCGGACCGCGGCGGTCGCCCGCGACCGCTTCGGGGCCCTCGCGGCGGCCGGGATCGTTTCGATGGTTGCCTTTCACGTGTTCGTGAACGTTGGGATGACGGTCGGGATCATGCCGATCACCGGGATCCCGCTGCCGTTCATCAGCTATGGGGGCAGTGCCCTGATGACGATGCTCTGGGCCACCGCGCTTCTCCTCAACATCGGGATGCGGCACCAGAAGATCCGGTTTTAGCAGCAAAGGAGTTTGGACGGGATGGCCAAGGAGATTCTCGCGAACGTCGACCCGTTTGAGGTGCGCGTCGCCGTGCTCGAGGACGGCGTGCTGACCGGCGTCCTGCTCGAGCGGGGCGACCCGCTCGCGGGAAACGTCTACAAGGGGCGGGTGGCGAGCGTGCTGCCCGGGATGGAGGCGGCGTTCGTGGACATCGGCCTCGAGCGGAACGCCTTCCTCCACGTGGCGGACGTTCGGTCGAGCCGGATCGAGTCACACGGGCAGGGCGGCGAGGACCTGGAGGATCAGATCGGGCGGGGTCCGATCGCCGAGCGGCTGCGGGTGGGTCAGGAGATCCTCGTACAGGTGACCAAGGAGCCGCGGGGGAGCAAGGGGGCTCGCGCGACGACCTACGTGGCGCTGCCGGGCCACTACCTCGTGCTGATGCCGACCGTGACCGGGATCGGGGTCAGCCGACGCATCGAGAACGAACAGGAGCGCAAGCGTCTGCGGGCGATCGCGGAGCGGCTGCGCCCGGAGGGAGTGGGCCTGATCGTCCGGACGGCGGCCGAGGGAATGGACGAGCGGGACCTCGTCGACGACGTCCGGTTTCTCCTGCAGTTGTGGTCGAAGGTTACCGAGCGCGCCGCGGCCAGCCGCGCGCCGGCCGTGCTCTACCAGGACCACGGGCTGATCCGCCGCGTCGTGCGCGATCTGTTCACCGGGGAGGTCGACCGGTTCGTCGTGGACTCCCCGCTCGAGTTCGAGCGGGTCCGAGACTTGGTGGGATCGTTCGCGCCGGAGTTGCGCGAGCGCGTACAGTTCCACGGGGGTCCGGAGCCGATCTTCGACGCCTACGGGGTGGAGCGCGAGATCGAGCGGGCGCTGCACCGGAAGGTGTGGTTGCGGAGCGGCGGGTACCTCGTCTTCGATCGGACCGAGGCCGCGACCGTGATCGACGTGAACACGGGCAAGTACGTGGGCAAGACGGATCTGGCGAGCACGATCCTCAAGACCAACCTCGAGGCCGCGCAGGAGATCGCCCGGCAGATCCGCCTCCGTGACATCGGCGGGATCATCCTGGTCGACTTCATCGACATGGACGTCGAGAAGCATCGACGCCGCGTGCTCGCGGCGCTCGCCGAGGCCGTGCGTGCCGACCGCACGAAGGTCCACGTGATCGATCTCACGCAGCTCGGGCTCGTCGAGATCACCAGGAAGCGCGTCTACCAGGACCTCGAGGAGCTGATGCGGATGCCCTGCCCGTACTGTGAAGGCCGGGGCCGGGTGTTGTCTCCCCAGAGTGCGGGGGTGCGCGCCCGCCGGGAGCTGCGCCGTGCGGCCGCGACGTCGCGGGCGAAGGTGCTGGTGGCGCACGTGCATCCCGAGGTGGCGGCCGCGCTCGAGGAGGACGCCGAGTGGCTGCGGGCGCTCGGTCGGGAGAGCGGGAAGACGATCGTGGTGCGGCCGCGTCCCGGGATGCATCTCGACCGCATCGCCGTTGCGCAGGGCGACAGCGCCGCGGCGATGGAGCGGGCGGAGGCGAACGGGCAGGGCGCAAAGCTCGGGTCGGTGTTCTGGTTGGACCCGATTCACGGCGAGGGGCTGGACCTGCCGGACGACGAGCCGCGCGAGTCCTCCGCGGTCCGGGCGGCGGACGAGTCCGTGCCGGCCCGGGTAGGCTGGCTCGCGCGTCTGTGGCGTCGCCTGGGTGCATCGGGTGGGGCGCCGCCGGTCGGGCGGCCGCTCCCTCGGGACGGCCGCAGCGCGCCCGCCGAACCCGACCCCGCGGGGGTGGGCAGAACGCCGGGTCGTTGACACTCCGAGGGGCGCATGCTACCATTTTTAGGTTGCAAAGAGGTGGGGGCATCACATGTATGCGGTGATCGACGTGGGTGGAAAACAGCTGCGGGTGGAGGCGGGACAGGTCGTCGAACTGGACCGCGTGCCCGCCGACCCGGGAGCCGAGGTTACGCTCGGGCGGGTGTTGATGCTCGTGGACGGCGACAAGGTGACGTGCGGCACGCCCGATGTGTCCGGGGCCGGCGTGACGGTCACGGTGCTCGGGCATTCGCGGACGCGCAAGCTCCTTGTCGGCAAGTTCCGGCCGAAGAAGCACTACCGGCGGCGCGTTGGGCACCGGCAGCCCCGCAGCCGCGTGCGGGTGGAGCGGATCACGGGCGGGCAGGAGGCCTGAGATGGCACATAAGAAAGGTGGCAGCAGCTCCCGCAACGGGCGCGACAGCAACGCGCAGCGGCTGGGCATCAAGCGGTTCGCGGGCGAGACGGTGCCCGCGGGGTCGGTGCTCGTCCGGCAGCACGGGACGCGGTACCTTCCGGGCCGTAACGTCGGGCTGGGCCGCGACGACACGTTGTTCGCGCTCGCGTCCGGCGTTGTGCGGTTCGAGCGACGCGGCCGGGACGGCCGCCAGGTATCGGTGTATCCCGGCGACGCGTAGCGGGGTACTCCGGTACGGGCCCCGGGCTCGTCGAGCCCGGGGCCCTTTTGCGTCCTCTGTCCATGTTCATTGACCGCGCGAGGATCTTCGTCAAGGCCGGCGACGGCGGTAACGGTTGCGTGGCGTTCCGCCGGGAGAAGTTCGTGCCGAAGGGTGGCCCGTCGGGCGGTGACGGCGGCCGCGGCGGTAGCGTGACGCTCCGGGCCGACCCCGACCTCAACACGTTGCTGTCGTTCCGGTACCGCCGTCTCTTCAAGGCCGGGCGCGGCGCCCACGGCGAGGGCAGCTCGCGGGCCGGACGGTCCGGGCGCGATCTCGTGATCCCGGTGGCCCCCGGCACGATCGTGCTGGACGAGGCTACCGGCGACCGGCTCGCCGATCTGGTCGCCGCCGGGCAGGAGGTGATCGTGGCCCGCGGCGGCCGCGGGGGCCGCGGGAACACGCACTTCGCCACGCCGACGCGCCGCGCGCCGCGCGAGGCCGAGCCGGGGACGCCGGGCGAGGAGCGGTGGCTGTTGCTGGAGCTTCGCCTGCTCGCCGACGTGGGTCTTGTGGGCCTGCCCAACGCCGGTAAGTCGTCGCTGCTCGCGCGGATTTCGGCCGCGCGCCCCAAGGTGGCCGACTACCCGTTCACCACGACCGAGCCCGTGCTCGGGGTCGTACCGCTCCCCGGCGCTCCGGGGATCGTCGTCGCCGACATCCCCGGGCTGATCGAAGGTGCGCATCGGGGCGCGGGGCTCGGGCACGAGTTCCTGCGGCACATCGCGCGGACCCGCGTGCTGGTGCACGTGGTGGATCTGAGCGGACCGGATCCCGAGGCCGCGGTGGCGACCGTGGAGCACGAGCTCGCGATGCACGCTCCCGAACTGATCACGCGGCCGGTGATCGTCGCCGCCAACAAGATGGATCTGCCGGAGGCGCGCGGTCGGTGGGAGCGATTCGCCGCGGCGATGGCGGCGCGGGGCCGCGAGATCGTCCCGATCTCGGCCGCGACGGGCGAGGGCGTCCCGGCGCTGCTGCGTGCGGTACAGTCGCGGCTCCAGGTGGCGCCGCCGCGCGGGGCGGAGGAAGCCGCCGGGGTCGCCGAGAACACGGCCCCCGGACCTGGCGCGGCGACGTGAGTCGGTGCATGTCGGGCGACGATTGCGAGAGGTGGGCGTGAGCAGAATCGGGGTCATGGGCGGGACGTTCGATCCCGTGCACTATGGACACTTGGTCACAGCCGGGGAGGCCCGGTGGCAGTTCGGGCTCGACCTCGTGATCTTTGTCCCGAACCGCCATCCCCCGCACAAGGACCCGCACGACGTGTCAGGTCCCGAGCACCGGTACCTCATGACGTTTCTCGCGACCGTCACGAACCCGCGGTTCATGGTCTCGCGGATGGAGATCGATCGGCCGGGACCGTCGTACACCATCGACACGATCCGCGAGCTCGGGCGCGAGCACCCCAGCGACGAACTGTACTACATCACCGGCGCGGACGCGCTCGGGCAGATCCTGCGCGGCGAGTGGCGGGACGCGGAGCAGCTGCTGCGGCTGTGCCGGTTCATCGGGGCGAGTCGACCCGGCTACTACCTCGATCCGGCCCAGTGGTCGTCGAGCCACCACCACGTCCGGCCGCATCTCCACAACATCCACACGATGGAGATCCCGGCGATGGCGATCAGCAGCACCGACATCCGGGCCCGCGTGCGCGAGGGCCGGCCGATCACCTATCTCGTGCCTGAAGCCGTCGAGCAGTACATTGCGAAGCACAACCTCTACGCGGAAGCTCCCGCGTCGCTCCCCAAGGGGGCCGGGTAGTGGAGGCAAGGCGGAAGGCGCTGCTGGCGGCCGACGCCGCCGAGTCCAAGCTGGCGGGCGACGTCCTCGTCCTTGATCTCCAAGAGCACAGCCCGGTGACCGACTTCTTCGTGATCGGGAGCGGGAGCAACCGGGTGCAGATCAAGGCGATCACGGAGGCGATCGAGGAGGCGCTCGAGGCCGCCGGCGAACGCGCCCGCCGCGCCGAGGGCCGGCGCGACGGACGCTGGGTGTTGCTCGACTTCGGCGACGTCGTTGTCCACATCTTCGAGCCGCACGAGCGGCAATTCTACAATCTCGAGCGGCTGTGGGGGGACGCGCCGGTCGTTGAGCGCTAGCCGGACGCGCCCGCGCCGGGTGTCGAAGCGCTGCCGATCCGGATATGGACCTTGGGCTTACCGTCCGATATAATACGGAGGTCCCGCAAGACGTCGGAGTTCGATCGCGTGGGGCTGTAGCTCAGCGGGAGAGCGCCTCTTTGGCGTAGAGGAGGTCGAGGGTTCAATTCCCTCCAGCTCCACCATCGTGTTCAACGTTTCTGAACAGTTGTACCATCCGGACCGTCCGATTTTCGTCAGCAACCCGAAGCAACCCCGCGGCTCGTTTTTGAGCTTTCGCGGGCCGCTGGAAGGTGCGCATGATCTCCTCTCCTGCACGCGCTCAGCTTCGCGACGGACGCAGCCGGTCGTGGTTCCGCGCGGTTGACACCACGAACCGGTTGCGTCCTGTGCCGTCCTTCCGAACCGTCTGCCCGTCGGTCGAGACCGGGGGGGAGCGCGAAACGGACGGG
>DASQGM010000173.1:0-6702 GCA_035632615.1 bacterium
TGCGGGCCCGCACCGTCGCAGTGCTCGCCGAGATGCCCACCGTCGCCACCACCAGGTTCGCGCGGCTGAGAATTCGAGCGGCCGTCGCGTCGGCCTCCGGCAGCTCCGCGTCGAGCGGAAGTGTCATCGGCACGGTCAGGACGTGGACCATGCGCAACCGCACGCTCCCCGGATCGACGCCCCAGCAGAAGCTCCGAAACGCGCGGATGGCGCGCCCGTCGTCGGGATCGCCTTGCACGCCGAACAGGATGACGGGGGTGTCCCGGGCCTCCCGGCGGGCTCCCGCCCGATCGGCCGAGGCCGCATCCGGCCAGGCCCACGCCACCGTGCTCATGCCTTGTCGCGACATCCCAGTGCCCGCCCACCACCGCCGTGTGTGCACCATCGTACGCACGATACCACCAACCGGCGTTACAGCGGCATTACGGTGGCCGCCGCGGCCGTTAAACCTCGATTAATTTGGTTTCGCTGACCCACGTGCGGCAATCGTAATGGCATCTTAGCGCCGCGGCGCGATACCTTAACGCCGCCGCCACGCCAGCCCATGGTAGGATAGCGCGGGAGCTCACGGACCGCGATGTCCGCGCGCGCATGGGTGTTCCCGGATGGCAGACACCTGCGCGCAGAAGAGGTGACGGATCGTGTCAGACGCACTGCTTGTCGGCGTTGTCTTGTTATGCTTGGGTTCGTGCCTGCGGATCGTCAACAGGCGTCCGAAGCTCAGGCCGATCCCCGCACTGCGCACCGCCGGTACCGACTCGAGATCCCCCGCGCCCAAGACCTGTCGGTAGGCACCTCCGGAGCCGAGCAGTCCACTACACAGGGAGCGTTCCCCACACGTCCCCCGCACGTCCCTCGGGTTTGGAGGCGTTCGCGTGACAACGATTGGCTGGCTTCAGATCGCCGTCGTGATGGCCGTGCTGTTATTGTCGGCCAAGCCCCTCGGGGCCTACATGGCTCGTGTGTACGAGGGCGAGCGAACGTTCCTCGACCCGGTCCTGCGGCCGTTAGAACGGCTGTTGTACCGGTGGGCGGGCGTACGGCCGGAGCAGGAGATGAACTGGCAGACCTACACCGCAGCACTCCTGTGCTTCACCCTCGCCGGCATGCTTCTGCTGTACGCGGTGCTGCGGCTGCAGGCCGCGCTGCCGCTCAACCCGCAGCGGTTCCCCTCGATCGACCCCGTGCTCGCGTTCAACACCGCCGCCTCCTACGTGAGTGCCACGGAGTGGCAGAATTTCGGGGGCGAGTCGACGATGAGCTACCTGACGCAGATGGCGGGGTTCGTCCCGAAGGCGTTCGTCTCCGGCGCCGGGATGGCGGTCATGGTCGCCTTGTTCCGCGGGCTCGCGCGCCCGTCGGGCCGGACGATCGGAAACTTCTGGGTGGATCTCGTCCGCGGGACGCTGTACGTCTTCCTGCCGCTCGCCGCGGTCTTCGCCCTCTTCCTCGTGTCCCAGGGCGTCGTCCAGACGCTCTCGCCGTACAAGACGGCGACGCTGATGGAGCCGACCTCGTACGAGCAGCCGGTCACCGGCGCGAACGGAAAGCCGGTGCTCGACGCCAAGGGACAGCCGAAGACCACCACGGTGAAGGTGACCGAGCAGCAGATCGCGCTGGGGCCCGCGGCGTCGCAGGTCGCGATCAAGCAGCTCACGAACGGCGGCGGGTTCTTCAACGTGAACTCGGCGCACCCGTTCGAGAATCCGACGCCGCTGTCCAACTTCTTCGAGACGGTGGCGATGGCCCTGATCCCGATCGCGTCGTGCTACACGTTTGGCCGGATGGTCGGGAACACGAAACAGGGCTGGGCGCTGCTCGCGGCGATGACGCTCATCTTCGTGCCGCTGCTCGTGGGGGCCGTGAGCGCGGAGCAGGCCGGCAACCCGCTGCTGACCCCGGCCGGCGTCGACCAGCGGGCGACGGCGGCGCAGCCGGGTGGCAACATGGAGGGCAAGGAGGTGCGCTTCGGGATCGCCGCCTCGGCGCTGTGGACGACGCTCACGACCGCGGCGTCAAACGGCTCGGCCAACTCGATGTACGACTCCTACACCCCCGCCGGAGGGTTCGTCCCGCTGTTCCTGATGCACACCGGCGAGGTCATCTACGGCGGCATCGGATCGGGGCTCTACGGAATGCTGGTGTACGTGCTCGTCGCGGCGTTCGCGGCCGGCCTGATGATCGGCCGCAGCCCCGAGTATCTGGGCAAGAAGATCGAGGCGTTCGAGATCAAGATGGCGACCCTGGTCGTCCTCATCATGCCCGCGGTGGCCCTGACCGCCACGGCGATCGCGGTGCTGACCGCGGCTGGCCGCGCGGGCGTCTCCAACCCCGGGCCGCACGGGTTCAGTGAGGTGCTGTATGCGTTCACGTCCATGTCCAACAACAACGGCAGCGCGTTCGCCGGCCTGAACGGGAACACCCCGTTCTACAATATCCTCGGCGCCGCGGTCATGTTGGCCGGACGCTTCTGGGTGGCGATCCCGGCGCTGGCGATCGCCGGATCGCTGGTCGGGAAGAAACAGTGGCCTGCCAGCGCGGGCACGCTCCCGACCCACACGTGGCAGTTTGTCCTCTGGCTCGCCGCCGTGCTCATCATCGTCGGAACGCTGAGCTTCTTGCCCGCGTTGGCCCTGGGCCCGATCGCGGAACACCTGTTGCTGAGCGCGGGCACGACGTTCAGATAGTCACCCCGTCAGGCAGGTCATTTCGCGGACGAACGGGGTGAAACGGCCGCGTCGTACCGTCGGCGGGCCGCATCGCGCTCGGCCACGTGCGCCCGCGCCCAGTGGCAGAGATCCCTGACCGGCTTGACCACGCTCCGGCCCATCTGCGTCAATGCGTAGTCGACCCGGGGCGGCGCTCCGCTGGCCACCCTGCGCGTGATCAGCCCGTCCCGCTCCATCCCCCGCAGCGTCTGGGTCAGGACCTTGTGCGAAATCTCCCCCAGGGCTCGCTGCAACTCGCCGGTCCGCACCGGACCGGCCGTCAGGAGGTGCAGCACGGCAATGCGCCACTTGCTCGAGAGCAGCTCGATCGCGTCCCGCGATTGGAGCGCTCGTGATCGGATCCCGGCGGCCCTGCTCATCGCAACCTCATAGTACGTGCGGCGCCCCCGGGGAATCAAGATCGGCTCAGTTACCTCGGGGTGCGTAGCGCCGCGTCGTCGCGGCAGGGCATACTCAGGCTGCTCGTCCGGGACGTCCACGGATCGACCACCGGGCGCAGGATATCGCGCGGCGCGACGCCGCGAGACGAGGAGGACGCCGTGAGTCTGAAAGACGCGAACGTGGTGAATCGCAACAAGAGGAAGCGGGTGGCCATCGTGCTGGCGAACCCGGCCGTGTCTTCGACGACCGGATGGCCGGTCGGGTTCTGGTGGAGCGAGCTCACCCACCCGTACTATCGCTTCACCGAGCAGGGCTACGAGGTGGACGTGTTCAGTCCCGCGGGCGGCCGGTGCGTGGGGGACGCCATGAGCGATCCGCGCGACTCCAGCGGGTACTCGTCGAGCGATCTGATCAGCATGGGCTTCATCGCCACCCCGGCACTGGCAGCGCTCGTCGAGAACACGAAAAGCGCGTCCGAGATCGACGTCGCGCGGTTCGACGCGATCGTCGTGGCCGGCGGGCAGGCGCCCATGTTCACCTTCGAGGGCGCCACCGGCCTGCACAAGAAGTTCGTCGAATTCTACGAAGCGGGCAAGATCGCCTGCGTGCTCTGCCACGGCGTCGCCCTGTTACGCTACGCCAGGTTGAGCAACGGCGAGTATCTCGCCAAGGGCAAGACGGTCACCGGCTTTGCGAACGTGGAGGAAGACTACGCGGATAACGCCGTCTGGAGCTTGAATCTGCTCCCGCGCGACAAACACGTGATGCCGTGGCGGATCGAGGACGAGATGAGGAAGATCGGCGCCAACTACATCCAGGCAGGTCTCTGGCGGGGATTCGCGGTTCGCGACGGCAACCTGATCACCGGCCAGCAAAACTTCTCCGGTTCCGAGACGGCGGAGGTGGTGGTCAGGGCGCTCGGGGAGTAACGCCCGGGAGAGTGCCGGTCGCGCGATCGGAGGGAGGGCCGACGGCAACTCGTTCAGAAGACGGCCGAGATCGCGGGCGGGGGGCTGGGCCCCCCCACCCGGGTTTCCCCTGCACCTTCCCCTTGCCATGATGCACTATAACGGATAAAATCCCCTATTGAAGATGTCGCTAAAGACGCCACGAACGGCCCTTAGGTTCGCGAACGGCCTGGATCTCGTCGACCTGGGCGAGCGTATCCGGCTGGAGCGGGTGCGCCGGCGCCTGTCGCTCGAGGAGCTCGCCTCCGCGTCGGGGGTGAGCCGGAGCATGTTGTCGGCCGTGGAGCGAGGCGGGAAAGTACCCACGGTGCTCGTGCTCGACCGGATCGCGACCGGACTCGGCACCAGCATCGCCCGGTTGCTCGGGCAGGAGCGGGCGGCGCGGGTGGTCCTGCTGCGGCGGGACGAGCAGGACGTGGCCCGCGATCCGAGCGGCTGGGAGCGGCGCATCCTCTCGCCTGTGCTCCAGGGCGTGGAATTCGAGTTCATGCGCACGGCGATTCCCCCGGGCGTGGACGCGGGAGCGTTCTCTCCTCACGCGCCCGGGTCCCGCGAGTACGTCGCGATTGAGTCGGGCACGCTCACCCTCACGATCGACGGCACGGCGTACACTCTGCACGCCGGTGACAGCATCTACTACGACGGCGACTGCGTGCACGCGTTCGCCAACCACGGCAGCGCGCCGTGCACGTACTATCTCGCGATGGAGGTCAGCGGAGCGCTCGCTCCGTCCGCCCACCATGCCGCCGGGGGTGAGGGCGGGCCCAAGAGAGGAGAGCGATCATGAGCCCTTCGGAGCGAAGGCACGGAGACGGCCCTGCGGCCCCTGGGCTCCCTCCCGAGGAGTTCCGCCGTCTCGGCCACGCGATCGTGGATCTGGCGGCCGACCATCTCGCCGGCGTGAGCGAGCGTCCGGTCTTCCGCCCGATGACCCCAGAGGAACGGCGCGAGCTGCTCGAGCAGCCGCTCCCGGACGACGGCACGCCGCCCGAGACGATGCTGCGGCGGTTCGTGGAAACGATCCTCTCGCACCCGATGGGCAACGGGCATCCGCGGTTCTTCGGCTGGGTCAACTCCCCGCCCGCGCCGGTGGGCGTGCTCGCTGAGATGCTCGCCGCGGCGATGGACCCGAGCTGCGCCGGCGGCGACCACGCCGCCATCTACCTCGAGCGCTGCGCGGTTCGGTGGCTGATGGAGCTGCTGAGCTTTCCCGTGGAAGGCAGCATGGGACTGCTCGTCAGCGGCGGCTCCATGGCCTCGCTGACGTGCCTGGCCGCGGCCCGGCACCGGGCCGTCGCGATGCTGGGGGGCGACGTCCGCGCCGCGGGCCTCCGGGGAACGAACGCACCGCTCGTCATGTACTTGTCCGACGAAGGCCACGCGTGCATGCGAAAGTCGGCCGAGCTTCTGGGGCTGGGCGCCGCCGCCGTCCGCACCGTCCCGGTGGATGGGACGTTCCGCATGGACCTCGCGGCGCTGCGCGCCGCGGTCGCGGACGACCGCGCGCGGGGCCGCGTGCCGTTCTGCGTGTGCGCGAGCGCCGGCACCGTCGGCACGGGGGCGATCGATCCGCTCGACGCGCTGGCCGAGTTCTGCGCGGCGGAGTCTCTCTGGTTCCACGTCGACGGCGCGTACGGCGCCGTCGGCGTGCTCGACCCGGCGGCGGCGCCGCTGTACGCCGGCATGGGACGCGCGGACTCGCTGGCCCTCGACCCGCACAAGTGGTTGTCCGTTCCCGTGGAATGCGGGTGCGCCCTGCTCCGCGACGGACGCCTGCTGCGCGAGACGTTCAGCCTGGTGCCGCCGTATGTCCAGACCGAGGAAGGCAAAGGCTTCGGCGGGCTGCCATGGTATTCGGAGTACGGCTTCCAGCAGACGCGGGGATTCCGCGCGCTCAAGCTCTGGATGACGCTCCAGCATCTTGGACGCCGGGGTGCGGCGGCGCACGTCGCACGACACAACGCCCTGGCGCGCCTTCTCGCCGGGTTGGTGGACGCTGCGCCCGATCTCGAGCGGATGGCCCCCGTCACGCTGTCGGTCGTGTGCTTCCGGTACGTCCCGCCGGGATGGTCACAGGACGATCCCCGGCTGGACGAGCTCAACAAGGCGATCATGCAGGAGACGCAGGCCGGCGGCGAGGCCTTCGTGACGAACGCCGCGCTCCGAGGGCGCTTCGTCCTGAGGGCGTGCATCCTCCACTATGGGACGACCGAGGACGATCTCGCGGCGCTGCTCGAGGTGATCCGCCGCACCGGCCGGCGGCTCGCGGCCACGTTTCCCGCAACGTAGCGGAGCAGGACCTCGGAGCACACGGAGCAAACCTCCGAGGAGGACCGATCGCCCGCCGATTCCAGGCGCAGTTGAGTCGTGCCGCGATCCCCGTCGAACCGCTGGCTCCTCTTCCTACGCATGCGACATGTGCTCCGGATCATCGCGATCTGGACGGCCCTGGCCGGCGTCGTGCTCGGCGGGCCCGCGGGCGCCGCGCCACCGGAGCCCGCATGGCCGATGCGAAACCGCGACTACGCGGCGACCGCGTTCGATCCCGCCGCGGGCATCGACCGGACCAACGTCACCATGCTGCGACCCCGGTGGCGCCTGGCGGCGGACGATGCCATCCCGGA
>DASQGM010000174.1:0-18191 GCA_035632615.1 bacterium
CTGGGACGAGAACGCGGACTTGTGGGACCAACGCGCCGGCGACAGAGGTCTGGAGTTCCAGCGGACGGTGATCGACCCGGCGACGGAGCGGCTGCTCGCGCTCCGGCCCGGAGAGCTCGTGTTGGACCTCGCGTGTGGGAACGGCGCCTCCGCCCGTAAGATGGCGGAGGCAGGTGCCCGTGTGGTCGCCGTGGACTTCAGCGAGCGGTTGATCGAGCACGCGAGGCTCCGCACGACGAAACACGCCGACCGAATCGACTACCGGGTGATGAACCTCACCGACGACGACGCGCTGCGATCGCTCGGCGCACGGTGCTTCGATGCGGCCGTGTGCACGATGGCCCTCTTTGACATCTCGGACATCGCGCCGCTGGGCGCGGCGTTGCCGGGTCTGCTGCGCGCAGGCGGCCGGTTTGTGTTCTCGGTGATGCACCCGTGCTTCAACACGACGGGGGCGGTGAAGACGCTCGAAGAGGAAAATCTCGACGGCCGGTTCGTCGTGACGCGCGGGGTCAAGATCGTCGAGTACCTCCGGCCCACCGCGCGCAAGGGCCTCGTGGGACCGCCGAACCAGCCGGTACCGCACTACTACTTCGACCGCCCGCTCAGCGTGCTGTTCGGCGCCTTCTTCCGCGGCGGTCTCGTGCTTGACGCGCTGGAAGAGCCCGCATTTCCTCCCGGCGCGGGCGACGGCGGGCTCTCCTGGAGGAATTTTACAGAGATCCCGGCGGCGCTTATCGCGCGGATGCGTGTCTAACCGGCACCCACCACGTTGATTTCGACCATGGCGGTGTGCTGGTGGTGGAGGTGCACCGGGACCTTGTAGAACCCCGTCGTCCTGATCGGGTCGGCGAGCTCAATCTGCTTCTTGGTGACCTCCACGCCCTTCCGGCTGATCGCGTCCGCGATGTCCTGCGCGGTGACCGAACCGAACAGGCGTCCTTCCTCGCCGGCGCGAGCGCGAACCTCGACGACGAGCGCTTCGAGCCGTGTCTTGAGCGCGGCGACCTCCTGGAGAACGCGGGCTTCGCGCTGCTTGGCGGCCTCGCGGGTCTGGGCGAGGTTGTGCAGGCTGCTCTCGGTCGCCGGCGCCGCCAGGCCGCGCGGCAACAGGAAGTTGCGGGCGTAGCCGTCCTTGACGTCCCGGACTTCCCCGGTGCGCCCGATCGACGGAACGTCTTTCAGGAGAATGACCTTCATTACGGATGCACCGCCTTTGTCTGATCGTCGCGCACGGCCCCGTCCGAGTCCAGTGCGTCGTTGGCCGGGTCGCGGCCCGGGACGTGGCCGGCGTCCGGTTCGTCATCCGGGGCCTGCGCGGACGCTGCGGCGGGCGCACTCAACCTGCGATAGTCGAACCATGTATCGAGCACACCGATCATGGCAATTGCCGCGATAGGCAGGATGCCGCCCGAGATCAGCAGCACGCCGGCCAGCACGATCGCAAACCGGGGGATCTGGCGCGCGGCGAGCCACTTGATGCCGACCAGGGTGCCCTGAAACCCGAAGACGAACAGCGTCACCAGCATCGCGTCGAGCGCCGCCGTGGCCAGTGGCGGCACGCGCAGGCTGGCCAGCGAGAGGCCGCCGCTGGTCCAGAGCAGGGCCGTCGCAAGCAGCGGTGGGACCCGCCACGCAAGAATCGGGGGTACACCGGGAAGCGCGTGGCCGACGCGGCGGAGCACGGCGCGGGCAACGATGTAGCAGAGATACGACCACAGCAGGGCGCCGAGCCCGAGCATGACCGGGAGGGCGGCGTGCAGGAGCCTCGGCATCAGCACAATCGCTTGTCGCAGCTCGTCGATCTGCTGCGAAGGCGCCCCGAGCCTCTGCTGCAGGGAGATCGTCATCTGCATCGCCTCGACCTGGCTCTTGATGAACTGTCCGATGAGATCCTGATGGAGCAGGGCCGTCGCGGCGAGGAGGGCGGCGACAGCGGACAAGAGAAACGCGACCGCGCCGGCCAGGATCGTCAGTTCGGCCCCGATTCCCCGCCACACACCCCACCCAAGCGCGAGCCCCAGCGGGGCGAACATGGCGGCGGCCGAGAGCGCGTTGAGCGGACCGACGAACTCGAAGAGGACGGCCGAGGCGACCACGGCGGCCAGGACCGCCGTGCGAAGTCCCCACCGGATGACCAACAGCATGATCGGGAGCGGGGCGAGCAGGACGCCGACGAACGGTGCGATCAGCCCCGCCGCTGCCACGATCACGGTGAGGGCGGCGAGGATCGCCCCTTCGGTCAGCCCTCGCGTGGGGTGGCGGCGCGCGTCCTTGACCATCGCGGTGTCGGGCGAAGGGACCGGTCGGGCACGGCCGCCGCGCAGATCTACTCCCCCGTGTACGGCAGGAGGGCCAACTCTCTCGCGCGCTTGATCGCGACCGCCAGGGCGCGCTGGTGCTTGGCGCAGTTGCCGGAGACTCGGCGCGGCAGAATCTTCCCGCGCTCGGTGACGAACCGCCGCAGCCGGTTCACTTCCTTGTAGTCGATGAACGTCGCTTTTTCCGTGCAGAACGAACAGACCTTACGCTTGGGCCGGCGTCGGTAGTCCCGGCGCGGGCGCGACTCTCCTCGATCCCTGCCTTCGGGCATTGCTCTCCTCCTTGCGTGATGTTCGAGCCCACCGGTCGCCGGTGTCCCGGCGGACGGTGACGAACGTGGCCGCTAGAACGGGACGTCCTCGTCCTGGCCTGGTTGCGCCGGTTCCTCGGCCGGCCCGGCCTCGCCGGTGCCCGCCGCGGCGCGCGTGCGATCTGCGCGATCGAGGAACCGGACGCCGTCCGCCACGACCTCGGCGACCTTCCGCTTCTGGCCGTCCTGCGTCTCATACGAGCGGATCTGCAGGCGTCCCTCGACTGCGACCATCCGGCCCTTCGTCATGTACTGGCTGACCTGCTCCGCCAGCTTTCGCCACGCGACGATGTCGATGAAGTCGGTCTCCCGGTTGCCCTGTTGGTCGCGGAACGGCCGGTCCACGGCGAGCGTGAACGACGCGACGGGGGCCCCGCTCGGCACATACCGCAGCTCCGGATCCCGGGTCAGACGGCCGATCAAAATGATCCGGTTATACATGGCCGGTGCCCGAAGACGAGCCCGAGGGGTGCTCCTCCTTGGTCGGGGAAGCCGTCGCCGGCGCGGCGGTGGCGGTCGTGGCAGCGGGTGCCGCGGCGGGCGTGGTGCCCGGCGCCGCCGACGCGGCAGCGGCGGGCGCCTGGGCCGGTGTCGTCGCCGCGGGCGCTTGAGACGCCCGATGAGTCGCGACGGTAAACCGCAGGAGCCCCTCGTGGAGGCCGAGCGTCTGGCGGAGCGGGCCCACCCGACCCGAATCGAGATCAAAAACGGTGAACACGTAGAAGCCGTCGCGGTGGTTCTGGATGGGATAGGCGATCCGTCGCTTGCCCCACCGATCAGTGGACTTGACGGTGCCCCCGTTTTCGGTGATGCGCTGGTGGATCCGCTCGATCGCGGCGTTCAGCGCATCCTCGTCGAAATCGGGACGGACAATGGCCACAATCTCGTAGGTGCTCAATCGCACCCTCCTTCCTCTGGACTGTTCGGGTCTGGTCTGGATCCCGCGGCCCTGCTCGAACGACCCGGCGTGGTGTGCTCCGGAGCGGCGCAGGGCAGGAAGGCAGCGGCCGCGCGAACGCGGCCGTCCGCTATGTAATTGTAAGGAGTTCAACTAACCGCAATATTATACCATGTGCTCGATGGCCACCACAAGCGGGCGATCCGCCTCATCGCGCGTTCCCGCGCAACGGTAGTTACCTCACGAGCCAAGATGGCGGTGGTACCGCAGCTCGGCCATTATGCCGCGAACCGAAACGTGATCACGTCCCCGTCGCGGATCTCATAGTCCTTGCCCTCGAGGCGCAGCAGCCCGCGCTCGCGTGCCGCGGCGAGCGACCCGCAGGTCACGAGGTCGTCGCACGCGATGACCTCGGCGCGAATGAACCCACGTTCCATGTCGGTGTGAATGCGGCCCGCCGCCTGCGGCGCGTGGGCGCCGGCCGGCACGTGCCAGGCCCGGACCTCCGAGGAGACAATCGAGAAGAAGGTCCTGAGGCCGAGGAGCGATTGGCACGCCCGCACCAGTCGCGGCAGCCCGCGCTCCGTGAGGCCGAGCGTGGCGAGGAACTGGGTCGCCTCCTCGTTGGATAACTCGGACAGCTCCAACTCGAGCTTCGCGAAGATCCCCAGCGCCGCCGCGCCGGCGTGCGACACGTAGCGCTCGACCGCGTCGAGGGCCGCATGACTCTCCGGGTCGCGATCATCCAGGTTGGCGACGTACAACACGGGCCGGGAGGTCAGGAGGTGGAGCTGGTCGGCCGCCGGCCCGCCGGCGTTGCCCGCCCCCGGTGCCACGAACGTCCGCGCCGGGTGCCCCGCGGCGAGATGCGCCTCCAGGGCGCCCAGGAAGGCGTCGTCCTCTCGCGCCGCTCGGTCGCCGATCCGCGCCCGCGGCGTCACCTGCGCACGCGCCCGCCCCACGGTGGCCAGGTCGGCAAGTAGCAGCTCCGTGTCGACGATGCCGATGTCGCGCACCGGATCGACGTTCCCCTCCACGTGCGCGACGGAACCGCCGAAGCAGCGGACGACGTGGAGCAGGGCGTCCACCTCGCGGATGTGCCCGAGGAACTGGTTGCCGAGGCCCTCCCCGGCGTGCGCGTTTCGGACGAGCCCGGCGATATCCACCAACTCGAGCGTCGTCGGGACGACGCGGTCGGGATGCATGACCGCCGCGATGGCCGCGAGGCGGTCGTCGGGAATCCGGACGACGCCGACGTTCGGCGCGATCGTCGTAAAGGGGTAGGGGGCGATGTCGGCGTGGGCGGCCGTGATCGCGCGAAAGAGCGTGGACTTGCCGGCGTTGGGAAGGCCGATCAGGCCGCAGGTCAGAGACATGGTTCGTGAGGGGCCGCGCGGCGGACGCTCAACCGGACGTCGCCGCGACCGCGTTGCCGCCGGACTGCTTGACCGCGTACATCCGCTTGTCCGCCGCGTCGACGAGGGCGTCCGGCGTCGACCCGTCGTCCGGGTGGGTGGCCACGCCGAGGCTCAACGTGATCGACGCCGACTCGGCACCGACGACGAACGGCGTGCGTTCGACCGTTCTGCGGATGCGTTCGGCGACCGCGACCGCGGCGTCCTTGGCGGTGTGGGGCAGGCAGATCATGAACTCGTCGCCGCCATACCGGGCGACCACGTCCACCTGCTTCCGGTGCTCCCGCTCCAGCACGCCGGCGACCCTGCGCAACACCTCGTCCCCCCGGAGATGGCCATAGGCGTCGTTGTAGCGCTTGAACCGGTCGATCTCAACCATGATCAGCGAGAGCGGCAGATCGTACCGCTTCGCCCGCTCCAGCTCATGGTCGAGGGCCTGCCGGAACGCGCGGTGGTTCAGCAGGCCGGAGAGCCCATCCGTGATCGCCAGGTGCCGGGCCTGCTGGTACAGGTTGGCGTTCTCGATCGCCGCCGCGCCGTACGCCGCGATCGTGGTGAGGAGCTGCCGGTCGCGGTCGCCGAGCGATCCCGGCGTGTCGGAGCCGACACTGAGCACGCCCAGCACGCGTCCCTCCCAGATCAACGGTGCGGCAAACGCGGCGCCCGCGGGCGCGCGCGGGGCTCCGTCGGACGCCGCCGCCGTGTCGGAGATCAACACAGGTCTCGCATCCCGGGCGGCCCGGCCCTCGGCGCCCTGGCCGAGCGCGATGCGCTCCCCGATCCGCGCTCGGCCGCCGTACGCCGCGCATACCTCCAGGCCATCCAGGGCATCGGCCAGCAGGAACGTGGCGTGGCCGTAGCCGAACCGCCGGCAGGTCGCCGACGCGAGCGCATCGGCGATCGTTGAGACCTCAAGGGATGAGTTGAGTTCCTGGGCGATCTCGTAGAGCGCCTGCAGGTCGTCGCGGCGCTGTTGCGCCTCGGTGAACAGTTCGGCGTTGCGAAACGACGCGGTGACCTCGCCGGCCAGCGTGGCGAGCAGATCGACATCCGTGTGGGTGAGCGTCGGCTCGACGACCTCGACGTTGAGCGCTCCGATCGCGCGCTCGTCCAGCACGATCGGGACGCACGCCTGTTGCGTGACGCGCGGGTCGACCGCGACGTAGTCTGGATCGCGCGTCACGTCCTCCACGAGCTGCGGCCGCCCGGTGCGGATGGTTCGGCCGATCACGCCGCGGGCCGCGGCGTCGGTGTCCGGCGGGCGCGTGTAGCCGCGATGCGCCATCACGTGGAGCTGGTCGCCGCGGACGAGGAAGATCGAAGCGAACGGGTACCCGAGCGCGGTGCGTAGTTCGTCGATGAGCGTCTTGCACACTTCGTCGGGCCGGAGCGACGCGGCGACCCGGGTGACCGTCCGGTGGACCAGCCCGAGCTGATGCGCCCGCTCCTCAGCCTGCCGCAGCAGCCGGGCGTTCTGGACCGCAATCGCCGCCTGGTTGGCGAATGCCCGGCCGAGCGAGATCTCGTCGTCGCCGTAGGCCCGGATCACATCGTGGTAAAATGACAGCACGCCGATCACCCCGTCGCGGAAGACCAGCGGGAACATCGCGAGCGTACGGTAGCCGGTCTGCCTGGCGCCGGCCTGATCGACCCGAGGATCCTCGAGCGCGTCGGGGACGATCACCGGCTCGCGGAGCTGGATCGCGACGTTGCCCAAATCGACGCCCGTCCGCAGCCGGTCCTCGGTGTTCCGCAATTGGTCATCGGGGACGCCGCGGGCGTGCGTCTGAATGCTCCCCGTCTCCGACTCCACGAGATAGATGGCGCAGCGATCGGCGCCGAGTACGTCGTGGGCGCTCTGCTCGATGAGCGCGAAGATCGCATCCAGATCGTGTTCCGTGTTGATGCGCTCCGAGATCCGCTCCAGCGCCTTCATCTGCTGCAGGTGGAGCGTGGTCGCGTGCGACAGTCGGGCGTTCTCGATCGCGACCGCGCCCTCGTTCGCGAGCGTCTGGAGCAACTCGATCTCCTCCGGGGTCCACTCGTGGGCTTCGGTTCGACCAACGACGACGGTGCCGATCGGGCGGTTCCGAAACGACATTGGCACGGCGAGCAACGCGATCGAGCGTCCGCGCGGGAACGGCACGGGTGCGCCCGGGAGCGTGCGTCGGTCGGTGATGACCACAGGCCGTCCGTACTGCACCGCCTCCGCGGACACGCGCGTCTGCCAGCGGCCGTCGGGGGCCGCCGCGTTCCAGGCTACCATCTCCTCGGCCGTCAGGTTGTGAAACGCCACACCCGTCAGCACGCGCGTCCCTGGGTCGTACAGTGCAACGGCGCCGCGCTGAGCGCCGAGGGTCACGACCGCGGCGTCGACGATCGTCTGCTCGATCCCGTGCGGCCGGGCGTCGCCGACAGCCGCCCGGGCCACTTGTTGCAGGGCGGCCATCCTGACCAGCGTCCGGCGCGACGCCTCATAGAGGCGGGCGTTGTGGATCGCGAGCGCCGCCTGGGCGGCCAGCGTGGTGACGACACGCTCGTGGTATGGGGTAAAGTAGCGCGGGATCCGCTTGATGAGGTGCAGCGTCCCGAGGACCGTTCCTGCGGCGACCATAGGGGCGACGAGCACCGACCGCACGACGTCGGCACCGAGCGCCTGCTGCGAGTCCGGCCTCCGGCGCGGGTCCCTGGCGTAGTCGTCGATGCGGATCGGCCGCTGCCCGGCCACGGCGTCTCCCGCTACCCCGACTTCGCCGCCCACGAGCAGGGGTTCAACGGTCGCCGACGCCACGCCCCGGGTCAGGGCGAGCCGCTTCACGCCGCCCGATTCGTACAGGATGACGCACGTGATGTCGGGGGCGGCGAGACGCTGGAGCCGATCCGCGAGCCTTCCCAGTAGCTCCTGCAGGTCGAGCGTCTGCAGGAGGTCGCTGACCGCGTGGCGGATGTCCGCGGACTCGCCGAGCG
Source organism: bacterium (assembly GCA_035632615.1). Taxonomy (GTDB): domain Bacteria; phylum Sysuimicrobiota; class Sysuimicrobiia; order Sysuimicrobiales; family Segetimicrobiaceae; genus JAJPIA01. The sequence continues at coordinate 7,913 of DASQGM010000174.1, forward strand.
CCTGCCGCCGCACGCTGTACACCAACAGCACGAAGCTGGCGATCATGAGCATCATCAGGGAGGCCGCCTCGGACCGCGGTAGGCTTCCCGTGGTGACGAGCGAGATCGCCATGCCGGAGGCGCCGAGCACGAGGCTGATCGGGAGCTGCCACGAGGCGTTCGCGCGCAAGATCGTCGCGACCGGTTCGCGGCGGCTCGCCGAAAGCCGCAGGGTCACCTGCAACGCGGTGGCCGCCGCGTACACGACCAAGGTCCCGACCAGCGGAATCAGAATCAGCCGGTTCTCGGCCGCGTTCAGGCTCGGCCGGCCGAACTGGAGGTGGCCCGGCGAGAGCGCGGTCCACGCGAGTCCGGCGAGCAGCATCGAGACGGCGCGCTGCCCGACGTTGAACACCGTCTGGACGATCGACCGGCGCTTCAGCAGGCTGCCGCCGATCGCGTTCCCGACCGCGGCCACGATCGTCGCCGGGACGGGACCCAGGATCGCGATCGCGGGGATCGTCACGAGCGGTCCGAACGTGGTCGCGCCCCCAACGGCCAGCGTGACCTGGCACCACTCCGCGCCGACGGCGAGCAGGACGAACAGGGCGAACGCGTCCGCCGGAGGGTATTCCACGGGGAGGAAGAGGTTGATGAGGAGCAGGGTGATCCCTGCGGCGATCGGGGCGCCAAACGTTGCGACCCATTCCCACCGGCGTTGTGTTCGGTCGTCCACGACATGCCCCGTGTGAGACGGCATTGACGCGAGCCCGCCTGTTGGGGCGGTATCGAGCGGGAGCGCACCGATCAGACCCGGTGCGGCCAATACAGCCATTCTAGCATCTTTCCGTGCCGGCGGCCGGGCGGGGCGCGGAGCCCGAGGTCAATGGGCGTCGGAGGGCGTGGGCCCGGCGCCGGGCCCACGCTTCGCAAACGCCTTGATCCGGCGCTCCAGCTTCGTACGCGGCATCAACACGTGCCGCCCGCAACCGAGGCAGCGGATCCCGATGTCGGCGCCGAGGCGCACGATCTCCCATCGGTCGTCTCCGCACGGATGGGCCTTGCGCGTCTGGACGACATCTCCGATGACGAGCTTGAGCACCGGCACGGCGCGTTCTCCGTCCTCAGTCCCGGTTCACCGGCCGGCGGCGACGAGCACGTCGGTCGGCGCGTAGTCGTCGGTCAGCAACGGGACATCTCGGGTCTCGATCGGGCCGTCGTACAGGTCACCCGCGTCGCGCACGAACCCGTCGATCCGGATCTGCCCGAGCGCAACCGCACGCTGGGCGCGGGCGAGCAGGTCCGCGCGGGTGCGTTCGGGGCCCGACGTACCGATCATGATGATGTTCTCCAAGCCCTCGTCCCCGCCCCCGCCGACGGGGAACACGTAGACGGCGGGAAACACCGAACGGAACGTCTTGTCGAACGCCCGGAAGAGCGGGCTCTGCGGTCCCCGGATGGCACCGATCACGTTGCTCACGACGGCCCCGCCGGGGGCGAGGTGGGCCGCAGCGTTCTCGTAGAACTCCCGCGTCGCGAGATGGAACGGGATCGTGTCGATCAAGTACGCGTCGAGCACGATGAGATCGTACCGGTCGGTGGTCCGGCGGATCCATAGGCGACCGTCCTGCACGTGCACCGCGAGGCGCGGGCCGTCCGGCAGGTCAAAGAACCCCCGGGCCGTCGCGACAACCTCGGGATCGATCTCGACCACGTCGATGCGGGCCTGGGGGTAGTCCCGATAGAACCGGCTCGGCCCGGTGCCGCCGCCCATGCCGACGAACAGCACCCGGCGCACGGCCGGGACGAACAGCACGCCCAGGTGCAGGTAGTCCGTGTACTGGAACACCGTATGCCGCGGCGCGCTCCGGTCGACGGCGCTCTGCCAGTACCGGTCCAGTTTCAGGTATCGATACCCGCCTTCGTCGCTCACGCTGATCCGATGGTAGATGGTATCGCGTGCGTAGACGACGTCCGGACCGTCGGGAGGCACCGCGCCGCCCGCGGCCACGACCGCCGCGATGATCGCGGCGGTTCCCGCGGCTGCGGGTACCCGCCGCGCCCACAGGAACCCGAGGAGGGCGAGTGCCATTTCGGTGGCCCCAAGGATCTGGACGATCGACCGGACGCCGAACGCGGAGATCAGCACGAACGCTGCGAGCAGCGTCCCGACGATGCTGCCCAGCGTGCTCAGCGCGTACAGCACACCCGCGACGTTGCCGACCCCCTCCACGGACCTGGCGCTGAGGCGCACCGCGTAGGGAGAGATCGTGCCGAGCAGGGCGCTCGGGAGGAAGAACAGCGCCGTCGCTCCCGCGAGCGGGTTGGCGCGCGGTCCGTAGTCGTGCGCCGCGATCGCGCCGAGGATCCCCCCCGCGACGTGCGGGATCGGGTAGATGCACACGCCGGCGGCCAGCACCAGCCCGAGAAACGGCCCCCAGGACGGCCAGCGCGTGGCGATGCGGCCGCCGACGAAGTAGCCCAGGCTGAGCGCCGCCAGGAAGACGCCGATGAGGCTCCCCCAGACGTAGATGGAGTTGCCGAAGTAGGGAGCCACGACGCGGCTTGCGACGATCTCGAGTGCGAGCAGGACGCCGCCGCTGACGAACACGATGACTTGAAGGATGGTTGCCCTCCACAGGAAAGCGGGTGGGCAACACTTCCCCGCGAGGTGCGCACCCCCTCCTGCGGGAGGGGTGCGCGCCTCGCGGGGCGTTGCAGGTGCGGTTAGGCCGGGGTCGGAGCCGCTTTCTTGAGCACGATCTCGCCGCCCTGGGCGTCCACGAGGACCGTGTCGCCCTCGCGGAACTCGCCGCCGAGCAACTTACGGCTCAACGGGTTCTCGACGACGCGCTGAATCAGCCGCCGCAGGGGTCGGGCGCCGAAGTCCGGACTGTAGCCCTCTCGGACCAGCAGGGCCTTCGCCGCGGGCGTCACGTCGAGCCGGACCTTGAGGCCCTCCAGGCGTGCGACGAGCGTTCTCAACTGAAGCTCGACGATCTGCTCCAGATCCGCCTTCGTGAGCGGATGGAACACGATGATCTCGTCGATCCGGTTGAGAAACTCCGGCCGGAGCGTGCGCCGCAGTTCCTCCTGGATCTGGGCGCGGACCAGCTCGAACCCGGCCCGGTCTTCCGGCTCCAGATTTCGGAGATACTGGCCGCCCAGGTTGCTCGTCATGATGATGATCGCGTGCCGGAAGTCCACGGTGCGGCCGTGTCCGTCCGTCAGGCGGCCGTCCTCGAGAATCTGCAGCAGCACGTTGAACACGTCCGGATGCGCCTTCTCGATCTCGTCGAACAGGATCACCCGATACGGCCTGCGTCGCACCGCCTCCGTGAGCTGGCCGCCCTCATCGTAGCCGACGTACCCCGGCGGGGCGCCGATCAGCCGACTCACCGTGTGCTTCTCCATGTACTCGGACATGTCGATGCGGACCATCGCGTCCTCGTCGTCGAACAGGAGCACCGCGAGCGCGCGGGCGAGCTCCGTCTTCCCGACGCCGGTGGGGCCGAGGAACAGGAACGAGCCGACGGGCCGCTTGGGGTCGGCGAGCCCCGCGCGCGACCGCCGGATCGCATCCGCGACGGCCTGGACCGCGTCGTCCTGGCCGACGACGTGCTCGTGCAGGCGCGCCTCGAGTTGCAGCAGCTTCGCCATCTCGCCTTCCATGAGGCGCGTCACGGGGATGCCGGTCCAACGGCCGACGACCTCGGCGACGTCCTCCGCGCCGACCTCCTCCTTGAGGAGGCGACCCTCGCCGAGCGCGCTCAGCTTGGCTTCCTGGTCCTTGAGCTGCTGCTCCAGTTCCCGCAGCGTGCCGTACCGGAGCCGCGCCACCTTCTCGAGGTCCGCGGCGCGCTCGGCCTGTTCGATCTGGACGCGCGTTTCATCGATCTTGGCCCGCGTCGCCCGCAGATCGGCGATGAACGCCTTCTCCTGGTCCCAGCGCACTCGCAGCGCCTGGCTCTGCTCGCGCAGCTCCGCGATCTCGCGCTCGATGCGGTCGAGACGCTCGCGCGCGGCGGGGTCCGTCTCCTTGCGGAGGGCTTCGTGCTCGATCTCGAGCTGCATGATCTTGCGGTCCGCCTCGTCGAGCGCGGCGGGCTTGCTGTCGATCTCCATGCGGAGGCGGCTCGCCGCCTCGTCGATCAGGTCGATCGCCTTGTCCGGCAGGAAGCGGTCGCTGATGTACCGGTCGGAGAGCGTGGCGGCTGCGATCACGGCGCTGTCTGTGATCCGGACGCCGTGGTGGATCTCGTACTTCTCCTTGAGGCCGCGGAGAATGGAGATCGTCTCCTCGACCGACGGCTCCCCAACCAGCACCGGCTGGAAGCGCCGCTCCAGCGCGGGGTCCTTTTCGATGTACTTGCGGTACTCGTCGAGCGTGGTCGCGCCGATCGCGTGCAGCTCACCGCGCGCGAGCATGGGCTTGAGCATGTTGCTCGCATCCATCGCGCCCTCGGCGGCGCCGGCGCCGACGACGGTGTGCAGCTCGTCGATGAAGAGGATGATCTCCCCCGCCGCCTCGGTCACTTCGCGCAGCACAGCCTTCAGCCGGTCCTCGAACTCGCCGCGGAACTTCGCGCCGGCGATCATCGCGCCGAGGTCCAGCTGCACGACGCGCTTGCGCCGCAGTCCCTCCGGGACGTCGCCGCGCACGATCCGCTGCGCGAGCCCCTCCACGATCGCCGTCTTGCCGACGCCCGGGTCGCCGATCAGGACCGGGTTGTTCTTGGTCCGGCGCGCGAGCACCTGGACGACGCGGCGGATCTCATCGTCGCGTCCGATCACCGGATCCAGCTTCCCTTCGCGGGCCATCTTGGTCAGGTCCTTGCCGTACCGCTCGAGCGCCTGGTACTTCGACTCGGGGCTCTGATCCGTGACGCGCTGTCCGCCCCGGACCTGCGTGAGCGCGGTGTAGATCTTCTCGCGGTCTACGCCCGCCTGGGCGAGATCGCGGCCCGCGGCGGTATTCTGGTCCGCCGCGATGCCGAGCAGGAGGTGCTCCGTGCTGATGTACTCGTCCTTCAGGCGCTGTGCTTCCGCCTGCGCGGTTTCGAGCACCCTGCGCAGATCCGGCGCGATCGTGGGGTCCTGACCGCCATGGATCTTGGGGCGTCGGGCGAGCTCATGCTCGATGCGCGTCCTGAGCGCGCCGACGTCGGCGCCGATGCGGCCGAGCACCGCCGCGGGCACGCCGTCCTGCTGCCCCAACAGCGCGAGCAGCAGGTGATCGGTGTCGATCTGCGCGTGGTTCTGGTCGCGCGCCAGGGTCTGCGCCGCGACGAGCGCTTCCTGCGCCTTCTCGGTGAACCGGTCAAATTTCATGGCCATCGGCGTTCCCTCGTCCTCTACGATTTTGCTGCGGGTGTCTCGTGCAGCCGCCGCATCTCTTCGAGCAACTCCCGGTCGCGCGGCGTAAGCGGGTCCGGCAACGTGAGCCGGACCTTCGCGAGGAGGTCACCCGCGCCTCCGCCGCGCAAGTGGGGCATGCCCTGTCCCCGCAGTCGGAACGTTCGTCCGTCGCGGGTCCCGGGCGGGATTGTCATCATCACCTTGCCGCCGAGCGTCGGGACCTCGACTTCGCCCCCGAGCGCGGCGGTCCACACCGGCGCCGTGACCTCGCACGTCAGATCGTCCTGGTCGCGCGTGAACCGGGGGTGCGGGAGAATCTGCACAACCAGGTAGAGATCCGCGCCGTTCGCCTGTCCTGCTGCGCGAATCCGCTGGCCGCTGCGCACACCCCGCGGGATCTTCACCTCGATCGAGCGGGGAGTCCCGCGGTCGTCAGGGATGGTGACCGTTCGGAGCGTGCCCGCGTACGCTTCCTCGAGCGTGATCTCGACGGCACCCTCGACGTCCTCCGCGGCCGCGCGCCGTCCGGTTCTCGACGATCGGGCCTGCTGCCGGAGCAGGTCCTCCACGTCCGGGCCCGCGCCACGTCCCCGGCGCCGCCCGCCGCCCGGCCGGAAGGCGTTGCCGAACACCTGCTGAAAGAACTCGCTGAACTGGCCGAGGCCTTCCGGTCCCACGCCCTCGCTGAACACGGTGAACGTCCCGTCGCGGCCGGGCGCGGCCCCGCGCAGCGCCTCTTCCCACCCGCCGCCGTGCTGTCTGAGCTCGAGGAGCTGGTCGTACTTCCCCCGGCGCTCGGGGTCGTTGAGGACCTGGTACGCCTCGTTGATCTCCTTGAAGCGCGCTTCCGCTTCCTTGGATCCCCGGTTGACGTCGGGATGGTGCTGGCGCGCCAGCTTGCGAAACGCCTGGCTGATCGCCTTCTTGTCGGCGGTTCGTTCCACCCCAAGGATCTTGTAGTAGTCTTTGAACTCCATCGCACCGTTCCCGAACGGTTCGCCTCTCGGGCGAACGCGCCGTCTCTGCCGTCTAGGCGGGCGACGCGCCGCTAGCCCTCACGCGCTCCGCCCTCCCGTTCCGAGGCCACCGTCACCTTGGCCGGTCGAAGGATGTCATCGTTGAGCCGGTAGCCGCGAAGCACTTCTGCCACGACCGTGCCGGGAGCCTGGCCCCGTCCCTGCGGCGGGGCGATCCCCACGGCCTCGTGGAGGCGGGGATCGAACGGCTTGCCGACCGATTCGATCGGCCGGACGCCGATCGCCGCGAGTTGGTCCAGCATCTGCCGGTGCGCCATGCGCAACCCGTCGACCAGCGCCTTGCCGCCGCCGTCGTGGCCGGTGCCGAACGCCAGCGCGCGCTCCAGGTTGTCGAGGATGCCCAGCGCCACCCCGAGCACTTCCCGGCGCGTCCGTTCGACCGCGTCCTGCCGGTCGCGGATCGCCAGCTTCTTGTAGTTCTCCAAGTCCGCCGCGGAGTGGAGGAACTGCTGCCAGTTCCGCTGCGCCTCGGCCTGAGCCTCACGAACTCTCTCGCGCAACTCCTCGGGCGACAGCCCGTCGAGATCGTCTGTCTCACCGGGCCGTCGCGCGGCCCGCGCGGCGCCTTCCCCCGCCGGGCTCGGTGTGCCCTCCGCCTCGGGTCGCCCGTCGGCGTGTTCGGTCGTCATGCCCGCACCTCGATAAGTCTGAGCGTCGAGACTTGCGGGGCGGGCCGGATCGACTCCGGCCCGCCCATCGCGCCACTCGTTACGGTTTGTCGGACGGCTTGAACTCGGCGTCGATCACGTCGTCGCCGCCCGCGCTCCCTGAATCTCCCGGCTGTGGGCCAGGCCCGCCGGCGCCGGCTCCCGCGGTTGCCCCCGCGGTCGTCCGCTTGTACATCTCCTCGCCCAACTTGTAGCTGGCCTGCTGCAGCACCTCGGTCGCGCGCTTGATGCGCTCGGCGTCGTCGCTCTTGACGGCCTCCTTGAGCTCGGCGAGCGCGGTCTCGACCTTTCCTCGCTCGTCGTCGGAGACTTTATCGCCGACTTCCTTGAGCATCCGCTCGGTCTGGTACGCGAGGCTGTTGCCTCGGTTCTTGGCCTCCGCGGCCTCGCGCATCCGCTGGTCATCGGCGGCGTGGGTCTCGGCCTCCCTGACGAGGCGGTCGACCTCTTTCTTGTCGAGCGTCCCGGTCCCGGTGATCTTGATCGACTGCTCCCGGGCGGTCGCCTTGTCCTTCGCCGACACGTTCAGGATGCCGTTGGCGTCGATGTCAAACGTGACTTCGACCTGCGGCATCCCCCGCGGCGCCGGCGCGATGCCGTCGAGGAGAAACTTGCCGAGCGTGCGGTTGTCCCGCGCCATCGGGCGTTCGCCCTGCAGCACATGGATGTCCACCGCGGTCTGCCCGTCCTCGGCGGTGCTGAACGTCTCCGTCTTGCGCGTCGGGATCGTCGTGTTCCGTTGAATCAGCACCGTGTTGACCCCGCCGAGCGTCTCGATGCCGAGCGACAGCGGCGTCACGTCCAGCAGCACGACCTCCCGGACTTCGCCGGCGAGCACGCCGGCCTGGATCGCCGCGCCCACGGCCACGACCTCGTCCGGGTGCACTTCCTTGTTCGGCTCCTTCCCAGTCAGGCGCCGGACGAGCTCCTGCACGCTCGGCATCCGCGTCGAGCCGCCCACCAGGATGACCTCGTCGAGGTCCTTCTCGGAGAGCTTCGCGTCCGCGAGCGCTTGCTTGAACGGCCCGATGCACCGCTCCACCAGGTCGGCGGTCAGCTCGTCGAACCTGGCACGCGTCAGCACCATGTCCAGGTGCTTGGGGCCCGACGCGTCCGCCGTGATGAACGGCAGGTTGATCGAGGTCTGTACCACGGTGCTGATCTCGATCTTCGCCCGCTCCGAGGCCTCGCGCAGCCGCTGCAGCGCCTGCCGGTCCGCCCGCAGGTCGATGCCCTGCTGCTTCCGGAATTCATCGGCCAGCCAGTTCACGATCCGCTCATCGAAGTCGTCGCCGCCGAGGTGCGTGTCCCCGTTCGTCGCCTTGACCTCGTAGACGCCCTCGCCGATCTCCAGCACCGAGACGTCGAACGTCCCGCCGCCGAGGTCGAACACCAGGATCGTCTTCGCGTGCTTCTGCTCGAGCTGCCGGCCGTACGCGAGCGCCGACGCGGTCGGCTCGTTGATGATCCGGAGCACCTTGAGGCCCGCGATCTCCCCGGCGTTCCGCGTCGCGGTGCGCTGGGCGTCGTTGAAGTAGGCGGGGACCGTAATGACCGCCTGCTCGACCTTTTCGCCCAGGTACGCCTCGGCGTCCGTCTTGAGCTTTTGCAGGATCATCGCCGAGATTTCCTCGGGTGTGAACGTCTTGCCCGCCGCCGGGATATTGACCACCGCGGTGCCGCTCTTCCCCTCCTCGACCTTGTACGGGACGATCTTGCGCTCCGAGGCGACCTCGCTGAAGCGCCGGCCCATGAAGCGCTTGATCGAGTACACGGTGTTTTCGGGGTTGAGGATCGCCTGCCGCCGGGCCATCTGGCCGACCAAGCGATCCCCGGTCTTGCTGAAACCGACGACGGAGGGCGTGAGCCGACTCCCCTCGGCGTTCGGGATAACCGTGGGCTCGCCCCCAATCATCGCCGCGATCACCGAGTTCGTCGTACCGAGATCGATACCAACAACCTTTGCCATACCGTGCTCCTCCCGGCGGCGCCCCGCGCCGCGTGTAGGTGCCGGCCGGCGCCCGGTGCGAGCCGGACGCCGGCCAGGATGCGCCTAGCTGTTGACCTGAACCTTCACCGACGTCGGCTTTACCCGCTCCGACTTCGGCACGCTGACCTCGAGGACGCCGTCCTTGTAGGTCGCCTTGGCCTCCGCACTCTTCACCTCGGTCGCGAGCGGCAGCGTCCGCGTGAACGTGCCGTACCGGAGCTCGCGCCGGTAGAAGTTGCGTCCCTTCTGCTCTTCCTCACGCTTCGTCTCACCCTTCAGGGTGATCGCGTCGTCGGTGACGGTGACGTCGACGGTCTTCGGGTCGATGTTCGGCAGTTCCGCCCGAACCACAACGCTGTCCTGGGTCTCAAACATCTCCACGGCCGGCTCCCACGCGACCGGCTCGGTCGCGTTCCGCAGCGCCTGCCGCGGAGTGAAGAAATCGTCGAACATCCGCTCCATCGACCGCCTCAGAGTGGTGACTTCGTCGAACGGATCCCAGCGCATGATGCTCATCGTCCTCGCCCTCCTTGCCTCCGTGTTTTGTTGGTTTCGGCACTGCCCATTGCCCGTGTGTCGTCGGGGTGCGCATCCTGCGCCTCGGTCTGCGGAAGCCCGCCCTCGAACACCCAGGTCAGCTCCTCGTGGTAGTGCTCCTGAATCTCCAACAGCAGGCGCACCCCGGCGAGGTTCAGTCCCCGTTCCTCCGTCAGGAACCGAATCAGCCTGACTCTCTGGATGTCCTGCTCGGAGTACAGGCGGATCCGGTGCCGGCGGACAGGGGCCAACAGCCCCCGCTCTTCATAGATCCGCAGCGTCCTGGGGTGGCACCCCGTCAGGTCCGCAGCGATGCTGATCACGTAGACCGGCGTATCCGGCGCTCGATGCTTCACGTCTCTCCCTCGGGGTTGTCCCAAGCGCTACCCTAACATATGGTGCAGCATATGTCAATAGACCTGACAATGATAGTGTCAGATCTGTTGGACGCGCGCCGGTCTCGCCGCGGGGGCCCGGATTTCGCCGGCAGGTTGTCCCGCGGCCCGGGGACAGATCAACCAGGATCGCGGCGCCGTCAGGATCGAGGACTTGTCGATCACGTACGCGCGACCGGCGTTGCGACAACGGGGAGGAATGCACGAACTACTGGACGTCGGACTCGCCCCATGCCGGCGCCGAGGCCCGGATCTCTCGCCCCCGGCCCGACCGCTCACAACGGAGAGCGGCCACTCGAAGGAGTGGCCGCTCGA
>DASQGM010000175.1:0-2294 GCA_035632615.1 bacterium
GGGGGGGCCCGCCCTCCCTGCCCGACAGGAGGCGGCCGCGTCCCCACCGAAGCCGCCATCGTACTGGGCCAACCCCGTGAACTCGCTCGTGAGGAGGCAGTCGATGAAGGAAAAGGACATCTTGCTGCACATCCCCGGGCCGATCCCGGTTGAAGCGGACGTGCTCGCGGCGATGGCGCAGCAGGTTCGCCAGCACTACGGGGACGAGTGGCTCGCCTACTACCGGGTGTTTATCGACCGGCTCCGCCAGGTCTACGCCACCACCGGGTCGGTCTATCCGATCCCCTCCTCCGGGAGCGGCGGCGTCGAGGCGATGATGGGGAGCCTGATCGGACCCGACGGGCGGGTCGGGGTCATCGTCAACGGGTTCTTCGGCAACCGCGTCCTGCAGATCGCCCGCGCGTACTCCGCCCAGGTCGAGACGCTCGAGATCCCGTGGGACCGCCCCGCCGACCCCGGCGAGGTCCGGACCTGGCTGCGGCGCACGCGTGTCCCGCTGCTCGGCGTCGTGCACAGCGATACGTCCACCGGCGTCATCAACCCGGTGGCCGAGATCGCCGCGGCGGCGCGCGAAGAAGGCGTAGCCGTCGCGGTGGATGCGGTCTCGTCCCTGGCTGGCATGCCCGTCGAGACCGACGCCTGGGGGCTCGCGGCCGTCTCGTCCGCGTCCCAGAAATGCCTCGAGGCGCCACCCGGACTGGCGCCCGTCGCGATCACGCAGGTAGGGTGGGACGTAATTGACCGGCAGCCCGGGCCGGCGCGAGGGTGGTACCTCAACCTCCGGACCTGGCGCGAGTTCGAGCACAACTGGCCCCATCACCCCTACCCGGTGACGATCGCGACGAACAACATCTTCGCCCTCGATCGGGCGCTGGAGCGCATCCTCGCCGAGGGCCTGGAGGCCCGCTACGCGAGACACCGCAGGGCCCAGCAGATGCTCCGCCGGGGCCTCGAGCGTCTTGGGTTCACCTTGCTGGCGGACGACCGGTGGGCGTCGCCCACGATCACGGTCGCGTATCCGCCGAAGGGCGTCGACGCTGATGCCCTGATCGGCGGGCTCCGAACGCGCCACGGCGTGGCGATCGCCGGCGGCCTCACGCAGCTCGCGGGCAAGGTCGTTCGGATCGGCCACCTCGGCACGCAGGCGTATCCGGAACGGATGCAGCGGGTTCTCGACGCGCTGGAGGCGTGCCTCAAGGAGCGGACCGCCGCCCGGGCCTAGCGCGGGCCGTCGGGCCGGGACCGCACGTCGCCCCGGCGTCCGGGCCGTTCCCCCGGACGGTTGCCCTTCGGGCGGCGAGAGGACACGCCGACGACGCGCCTCGTCGTGGTCGCCGACATCCACTGCGGCCCGGACCGGGACACCCAGCTCGGGAGCCGCGCTCCCACCCTGCTCGATGAGCTGGTGATCGCGGCCCGCGCGTTCGACGCCCACTGCATCGTCGATCTCGGTGACCGCATCAACAGCGTCGCGCACGGCCAGGACCGGGTCCGTACGGTGTACGTGCGGCGCCGACTCCAAGAAGCCGCGGTCCCGGTGTACCACGTGGTGGGCAACACCGACGTGGCGCGCCTGTCCAAGGACGAGTTGACCGTCGCGCTCGACAAACCCGCCCCGCACGAGATCGTCGATCTCGACGACGTGCGCCTGGTGCTCCTCGACAGCCTGGACCCCCCGATCGAGCGGACCGGCGGCGCGATCGGCGAGGCGCAGCGGGCATGGCTCGAGACCGCACTCCACACCGAGCGGCCGTGCGTCGTGTTCTGTCACCACCCCCTGGACGAACAGCCGCTCGACGGGCACCGGTACTTCGAGGCCCGCCCGCACCTCGCGGGCGCCCGCGCCCGGGCCGAGGTGCGACGGGCGTTCGAACGCGCGGGCTGCGTCCGCGCGGTGTTTGCCGGGCACATGCACTGGACGCGCCTGACCCAGATCGGCGCGGTCCCGTACCTCACGCTTGCCTCGCTGGTCGACTGCGCGTACACCGGCGGCGAACCGTGCAACGCCTATGCGCTCGTCGCGATCGAGGCGGACCGCGTCGACGTGAGCGTCATGGGCCTCCGGCCGGAGCGTCTCTCCCTCACGACCCACCCGGAGGCCCGCGGCGGGTAACACTCCGTCGCGACCATCGGAACGACCGCACACGCACTTGACGCGCGCGGCGTCGCCGGATATCATTAGGGTAGCGAACTGTTAGGATGACTAACTGATGCGCATCCACCGATGAAGACCATCACGAGGCCCACGCGCCCGTCCGCGGCGGCCGACGCCTGCGCGGCCCGACTGGTCGACG
>DASQGM010000176.1:0-23780 GCA_035632615.1 bacterium
CCAACCCCGACGACGATCACGCGTGGGCGGGACCGGTTCATGGTGCAGGCCACCCCGGACCGGCCCCGGCCGGGGTGCAGGATCGAGGCCGTGGGACCCCGTAGCGTAGTCTCTGCGCTCGCATCGACGCCTCCGGAGGACGGATGTGGCTCATGAGTTGAGGACGACCACGATCGAGACGCCGATCGGCCCGTTGGTCGCGATCGCGACGCCGCGCGGACTGTGCGTGCTGGAGTTTCAGCGCGACGAGCGGCTCTCCTTGCAGTCGGCGTACCTGCGGCGGTGGTATCCGGGCATGACCCGAGGCGAGGGTGGCAATGCGCACCTCGACGATACGCGTACCTGGCTCGCGCGCTACTTCGCGGGTCGGTTCGGCGCGCTCGACGCGCCGGCGCTCGACATACGCGGGACGGCGTTCGAGCTGGCGGTATGGCGGGCGATGCGGGAGGTGGCGATCGGGTCCGTGAGCACGTACGCGGCGCTCGCGGAACGGGTGGGCAACCCCCGGGGCGCCAGGGCGGTAGGCGCGGCGTCGGGGCGCAATCCTGTGTGTATCATCGTGCCGTGTCACCGTATCGTGGGATCGAACGGGTCGCTGGTTGGATACGGCGGCGGGCTCGGGACCAAGCGTCGCCTGCTGGAGCACGAAGGCGCGATCCCATCGCTCCTCCCAGGGACGCGCGGGTTCTCGCCGGCGGCGGTCTGAGCTCGCCGGCCGGGCTATCCGATGAGGCGATCGACGACCATGCCGGCAAACAGCAGGGCCAGGTAGAGGAGCGAGTACCCGAACAGGTTCATCTCCGCGCGCGGGCTGCGCTTCGTGAGAACCGCCCACGCCAGCAGCACAAACACCGCGTCGAGGACCGTCGCCAGCGCGAGATACAGCGGCCCCAGGGTGCGCAGGGGCGCATAGAGGACCAGCGTTGCGGCGGAGAGCGCGAGGGAATAGAGGAAGATCTGCCGCCGCGTTTCCTGTTCGCCTCGGACGACCGGCAGCATCGGCACGCCGGCGGCGCGGTAGTCGTCAGTCTTGGCGAGGGCCAGCGCCCAAAAGTGCGGCGGCGTCCACAGGAAGACGATCGCGAACAACGCCACCGCCGGCGCCGCGAGGTGCCCGCTCGCTGCGGCCCAGCCGACGAGCGGCGGCACCGCTCCCGCGGCTCCGCCGATGACGATGTTCTGCGGGGTCGTCCGTTTCAGCCACCGCGTGTACACGGCCACGTAGAAGAGGAGGCCGGCGGTCGACAGGGCGGCGCTCAACGCGTTCACGCCCCACGCCAGGACGACGATCGAGAGCAGGCCGGTGGCGATCCCGAACCCCACCGCCTGGGTGGGCCGCAGCCGCCCCGACGGGACCGGGCGCAGGCACGTTCGCTGCATGACCGCGTCGATGTCGCGGTCGAGGTACATGTTGAACGCGTTCGCGGAGCCGGCGGCGAGCGTTCCCCCGAGCACCGTGAGCATGAGGATGGAGAGCGACAGGTGGTGCGGCGCGGCGACGATCATCGTCGTCACGGTGGTGACGAGCAGCAGCAGGATGATCCGCGGTTTCATCAGCATGACGTAGTCTCGGGCCACCGCCGAGATGGCGCGGACCGCCGGTGGGCGATCGGCGGCCGGCGTCCACGGGATCGCCTCGGCGGGGTCGTCGACGGAACTTCCGGCGATCGTGCGCAACGTCTTCGATCCGGCCCGCACACCCGCGCGCGCGGGTTCCGGCTGCGGGCCGGCGAGCGTGGCCAGCACGACCAACACCCCAAACAGCGCGGCAGCGAGCCCGAGATGCACGCCCTGCACCGCCGGCGACAGCCGTGTGGCGACGTTGAGGACGCCGGCGGCGAACTGCGCGAGCACCAGGACGACCGCGAGGTTGGCCGGCGCGGCCAGGCCGCGGGCGCCGGTCCGTGCCGCCGCGGCAGCGGTGGCGATGACGAGGATGGTCACGACCACGCCCCAGGCGCGATGCAGCATGTGGACGTGCGCCTGCCAGTCCGGCGGGAGAAACACAGGCCCGCGGCAGGCCGGCAGGGAAGGGCACGCGAGCGCCGCGCCGCTCGATCCGAGGAATCCCCCGATCAGGATCATGACGTAGGTCGCCGCCAGCGTCAGCCACGCGAGTCCGCGGAACGACGCCGGCGCGGGCAGGGACCCCGCGGGCCCCCGCAGCGAGATCACCGCCTGGACGAGCAGGCCGGCCAGGAACAGCATCGCCACGCCGAGGTGCGTGGTGACCAGCCCGGGCGTGAGATCCATCTTGACGGTCACGCCGCCCAACACGACCTGCACGGCCACCAGGGCGAGAATGACCACCGCCGTCGTCCCGGCTCTCGGCACCGCACGCCGCGCCGCGAACGCGGCTATCGCCGTGGCGAGGACAAGCACGCTGACCGAGGCCGCGACCAGGCGGTGCGCGTACTCGATCAGGATCGGGCCTTCGAGCGGGGGCACCAACCGGCCGTGACACAGGGGCCAGTCGGGGCACGCCATGCCGGAGCCGGTGATGCGGACCAGCCCTCCGAGGAGCACCAGCAGGTAGGCCGCGACGGCCGTCGCGACGGCGAGTCCCTGATATCGGCGTACCACGGGTGAGAGCATCCGGTTCACGTGAGGCAACCCCTACCGATCTGCGCGAGGCGCTTTCCCATACTAGCGCCCCGTCTCTGCGCGCACAAGGGCCGGGCGCGGCTCACCGCTCTCCAAAATGGGCATGGTTGTTTCGGAGGCCGCCACGGGGAGGTAGGAACGGCCGGCCTCGGCCAGGAACAAGAGGTGCGTAACCATGACCGCGCGTGTGCTCAAGAGACGACTCGAGTGCCTCGCGATGGCCGTCCTCGTGGTCGCGGCGGTGTTGACGGCGGCGGACGCGGCCCCGCTGATCCCGACCTCCGAGCAGGTCGTCGACCGCATCCTGAACGCCAACGCCAGCGGCCCCATCGTGGCGGCGGCGGACGTGCGGTTCAAGTTCCGGCTCAACAAGCCGGTGACCGAGCCGCCCGACTGCGAGTTCGCGGGCACGATCCAGCTCGTCGAGGGCCGGCAGCAGGTCACGATCGGGCAGAGCACCGGCGGCTTCCAGTGCTGGGTGCTGAACAAGTTCATGATCGGGCGTCTGTTCCAAGGCACGGAACCGCCCTCGCAGTTCTTAGCACGATTCGAGTTCTGGGTGCTCGGCTGGCGGCTGGTCGAGGGCCGCCCGTTCTACCTGGTGGAAGGCACGGCGCGGAACCCGAAGAACAACCCGCACGGCATGATCGGCTGGATCGACTACGACCGCGGGCTCGTCACCGACGGCACGCTCCGGTACGCGTGGGGCGACATCGACAGCATCCAGCGGTACCAGCGGGTGTCCGGCGCGTGGGTGTTGGTGTATCAGTACCTGGAGACCTCCCGCTTCGGCGCGTCGATGGAGGCGCAGTACAGCAACTTCCAGTTTGGGGGACGCTGACCCGGGCTACCCCCGGCGCCGCCAGTCCGCGATGTTGCGCGTCTCGTTGTCGAACGGGCTCACGTTTCGTCCCACGTCGAGGTTCGAGGCGTGCGCCGAGACGAGCTTGCGGTCGACGAGCGGGATCGACACGGCCTGGGACGCGACTAGGTCATTCATCTTGATCCACAGCTCCGCGTTCTTCTTCGGATCGAGCTCCCGCTGCGCCTGATCGTAGAGCTTGTTGAAGTCCGTGTTCTGCCAGCGCGGGTAGTTGAAGCCGGACCAGTTGTTCTCCTTCTGCGGAAGGTCCTTCGCTGGGTCGCCGCTGTAGTAGCGGGTCATGTAGCCGCTCGGGAACGGCGAGCCGTACGTCGAGGTGAGCATCTCGACGTCGTTGTAGAAGTGGGCGTCGGTATCGGTGTTGCCGGGGTCGGTGCTGAAGTACACGCCCGCGTCCACGGACTTGAGCGTCGTCACGATCCCGAGCTGTGACCAGCCGGCCTTGACGATCTCCTGTTCCTTCTGCCGCAGCGTGTTCACGGTGGTGACGAACGTCATCTGGAGCTTGACGCTCCCCCTCGCCCGGATGCCGTCCGGCCCCCGCCGGCAGCCGGCTTCGTCGAGGAGCTGATTCGCCCTCGCGACGTCGTAGACGAGCTTGGTGTTCTTCGAGGCGAGGCTCGTCGGCGTGGTCAGCACGTTCGCGGTGGCGTCGCCTTCCAGCCCGTACAGTTCCTTGGCGATCGTCTGCCGGTCGATCGCCAGCGCCAGCGCCTGGCGGACCCTGGGATCGGTCAGGAAGGGATGGGGCGCCTTGAGCGAGGAGCGCTGCCCGTCGATCTCCTTGTTCGGGTCGGTCATGTTGCAGAGGATCATCTCCACCCCGCCGCCGTTGCCGGTGATGACCGTGCCCCGGCCGCCCTGGGCGAGGTGCTGCAGCACCGGCCACTCGACCTGGAGGTTCCACGCGTAGTCGTACTCGCCGGTCTCCAGCACCGCCCGTGCGGCCGAGGCTGCGTCCCCGCCGCCCTTGAGCTGGATCTGGTCGAACGCCGGCTTGTCGGGCTCGCGATAGTTCTCGTTGATCGAGTACACGACGAGGTCCCCGGGGCGGAACAGGTCCACCTTGTACGGGCCGGTGCCGAACGACTTCGTGTTGAACGGCGCGTTCCGCGCGTTGGCGCCGACGTACGCGTCGAGCGCGTGGCGCGGGACGATCTGACCGCTCGTGCCGACGAACGGAAGATACCACGCGGGCGTTGGCGCCTTGAACGTGATCTTGACGGTGTACGGGTCGAGCGGCTCGACCTTCGCCACGTTCGTGTAGCTGCCGTACGTGGTCGCGCCGCTCTCCTTGTTCAGGACGAACTGGTATGTGAACACGACGTCGTCCGCGGTGAACGGACGGCCGTCCGCCCAGGTGACCGCGCGCTTCAGCTTGTACGTCACCGACGTCCCATCTGGGGCGACCTGCCCGTTGGCGCGGGACGGAACCCCCGCCGCGAGCACCGGGGTGAAATTGCCCGCCGCGTCCACGGTGAGAAGGGGCTCGCAGCAGATGCGCGCCGCCTCGAAGTCCTTGGTGCCGTGGGAGAGGTGCGGATTCAGGATCGTCGGCGCCTGCCAGTACAGCAGCTTGAGCGCGCCCCCGCCGCCTCGCTTTCCGGGCGTGGCGGCCCCCGCCGGCCGGGACGCGGTGGCGAGGCCCGCGAAGAGGGCGCTGCCGGACACTCCGAGCGCAGCGAGGCGGACGATCGCCTCGCGCCGGGTGAGCCGGTCGGTCCCGAGAGCCCGAGCGAGATGCCTGGTAGCGCGTCCTGGCATGATATCCTCCTGATCGGGCGGGCGTGTTCGCATTCTCGCAGCCGGCCGCGGTAGGTTCGACCCGACGGCCCGACGGGTCCTGCCGCCGGGTGCACGCCGGCGGTCGCGGGCAGACGCCCGCATGCGCGCGATCGCGCTGCGCGACGCGCGTTCCAGGGGAACCCACCGCCTGCTCGAATGTTCACAATAGCAAAGGCGGAACGACGGAACCGGCTGCGCGCCGGCACGCGCCCGCCGAGATGAGGAGGGAGCGTGGTGATCGATCTGGAGGCCGTCTCGCAGTCCGAGTTGACGACGTTCAACCGCACCATCGCCCAGTGGACCCGTCTGTCCGGCACGAGCGACGAGCGGGCCGCCGCCGAGTACGTCGCGCGGCAGCTCAAGGGGTTCGGCTACGCGACCCAGATCGTCATGCACGACGCGTACATCAGCCTGCCCGGCGCGGCGACGCTGCGCGTCACGGGACCCGAGGCCCGAGCGCTGCCGGTGATCACGCACTCGATGGGGATGCCAACGCCGCCCGGGGGGCTCGCCGCAGAGCTCGTCTACGCGGGGAAGGGCGGTGTGGGCGAACTCAAACGCGCGGGCGCCGCCGGCAAGTTCGCGCTGGTCGAGGGACGCGCGACCCCGCAGCTCGCGGTCAACGCTACCGCGGCCGGTGCCGCAGGGATCGTTTGCATCAGCGGTCGGCACGCGCACGAGATGTGCTGTTCGCCGGTGTGGGGGAATCCGTCGCGGCGCACGGCGGACGAGCTGCCTAGGGTGGTGTTGCTCTCGGTGCACCGCGCGGACGGAGAGGCGCTGCGCGAGCTCTGTCGGACCGGTCGCGTGGAGGCGCACGCCACGGCCGAGGTGCAGACCGGATGGACCAAGACCCCGATCGTCGTCGCCGATCTTGTGCCCGGGCACGCGGAGGCCGAGGACCGGTTTGTCCTGTTCTCCGGGCACCTGGACAGCTGGTACGTCGGCGCGATGGACAACGGCAGCGCGAACGCGACGATGCTGGAGGTCGCGCGCGTGCTGGCCTCGCAGCGGAAGCGGCTGCGCCGCGGGCTCCGGCTGGCGTTCTGGTCCGGTCACTCCCACGGGCGCTATTCGTCATCGGCGTGGTACGCTGACACGCACTGGCTCGAGCTGCGCGCGCGCTGCCTGCTGCACGTCAACATCGACTCCGTGGGCGCGGTGGACGCGGACGACTTCGGCACGAACTCGATGCCGCAGACGGCCGGCGTTGCGAGGTGGGCGGTGCGCCGGGTCGCGGCGGCGGAGCTCGATGCCCACCGGGTCGGACGCAACTCCGATCAGTCGTTCCTCGGCGCGGGGATCCCCTCGATCTTCGGCTCGATCTCGCGGCAGGCCGACGGGACGCTGGGGTGGTGGTGGCACACGCCGCACGACACGCTGGACAAGATCGATCCTGCGCGGCTCGTCCGCGACGCCAAGATCTTCGTGCTGGCGCTCGACCGGATCCTGACGGACCCGGTGGTGCCGCTCGACTACGGCGCGGCGGCCGCGGACCTACGCGAACAACTGGAGGCGCTCGCGGGGGCGTCCGGTCCCGCGTTCGACCTCTCGCCCGCCGTGGCAGCGGCGTCCCGCCTGGAAGCGCTGTGCGGGCGCCTGTCGCGCGCCGCGGCGCGCGGCCGGAAGGGCGGCGCGCCGGCCGCGGCGATTAACGCCTGCATCCATGCGCTGGGGCGGCACCTGGTCCCCGCGACGTACACGTCCGCGGGCCGGTACGCGCACGACCCCGCGCTCGAGACCATGTTCCTGCCGAGCCTGCAACCGGCAACAACGCTCCCGGCGGTCGGCGGGGACAGCGACGCCGGCAAGTTCCTGCGCGTGGACCTCGTGCGGGCGCGGAACGCGGTGACCGACGCGATCCAACATGCGTGCCGGTCGGTCGAGGACTGCCTCGCGTCGCTCGCCGGATCGGCCAAGGCCGCCGGCGCGCCCGCGCGGCGGAAACCCGCGACGGCGCGCGTAGCGGCGCGACGTGCTAGCGGCGGAAACCGCCGGGCTGCCCGCCGAGCACGGCCTCAATCTCGCCGGGCGTCGCGAGGCACACGTCGCCGGGGTACGTCTGCTTGAGCGCGGCCATCGCGGTCCCGTAGCGCAGCCCGGCGTCGGCGTCTCCGCGGAGGTAGCCGAACAAGAATCCGGAGGCGAACGCGTCGCCGCGCCCGATCCGGTCCACGACCTCGCCCGGGTACGCGGCATGCCGGCGCACCCCGGCGCCGTCGTGGGCGAGCGCGCCGGCCGCGCCCAGCGTCAGCACCAGCGTGCCGCAGCGGAATCGTTGGCGCAACGTCCTGGCGGTGGATTCCGGATCGCCCTCCACCCCGAACACCGTGCGGGCGTCGCGCTCGTTGAGGAAGACGACGTCGCGCTCGTGCAACAGGGGTTCCACGACCTCCCGCGCCGCCGCGGGAGTCCACAGCGTCGCCCGATAGTTCACGTCCAACGAGATGCGGACCCGCCGTCGCCGCGCCTCGACGATCGCGCGCTCAACGAGCCGGCGCGGCCCGGCGCCGAGCGCCGGTGTGATCCCGGTCAGGTGAACCACGGAGGCACCGTCGAGGGCCGACCAGGCGACCTCGTCCGCGTCGATCTCCGAGAACGCCGAGTCCAGGCGATAGTACAGCACTTCGCCGCTCCGCGGCGCCGCGCCCGGTTGGACGAACATGAGCCCGACGCGCCCCTGCGGCGCCCAGCGGACGCCGTCGACATCGACGCCGAGCCCCGCAAACGCGCTCGCGACCCGCCGGCCGAGCGGGTTCGCTGGGAGCCGCGAAATCCACGCCGTCCGGACCCCGAGGGCGACGAGGTTGGCGCAGACGTTGGCTTCCGCGCCGCCGACGTGCACGGTGTAGGCGGCGGCCGTCTCCAGGACTTCGCCGCCGGCGGGCGTGAGCCGGACGAGCGCTTCCCCGATGCCGACGACCTCGACGCCGGCTGCGCTCACGCGCTCCCGCCCCGCGGGAGGCCCGCAACCTGCGCGGTGATCACCTCGGCCCGCGCCCGCACCGCCGCGGCGTCCACCGGCCGATCCGCGGGGCCGACAAGCGCCGAGCCGATGCCGACCGCGACGGCGCCCGCCGCCAGCCACTCGCGGATGTTGTCGGGACGCACGCCCCCGGTCGGCAGGAGACGCGCGTGCGGGAGGGGGCCCAGCAGCGCCCGCACGTGGGCCGGCCCGCCCGATTCGGCGGGGAAGATCTTGACGAGCTCGGCGCCGGCGTCCATCGCGGCGAGCACCTCGGTCGGCGTATACGCGCCGGGAACGGCCAGCACGCCGTTCCGTCGCGCGACCTGCACCATCCCGGGGGAGAGCGCCGGGCTCAACAGGAACTGCGCCCCGGCTTCCACGGCGGCGCCGGCGGTCGCGGCGTCCGTGACGGTGCCGGCGCCGATGAGGATCTCCGGAAACCTGTCGCGGAGCGATCGGATGACCGCCGGGGCGTCGGGGACGGTGAACGTGATCTCGATCACGTCCATCCCGGACGTCGCGAGGATCTCCGCGACCTCCGCCGCCCACGCTGTGGAACGTGTGCGGACGATCGGCACGACCCGCGCGCGGAGGATCGTCGCGAGGGCCTCGCGGGCGTCGACGGCGGCGCTCATGGCACCGTCTTCGCCTGCCGGCGCTGCCAGTCCTCGCTGAACAGATTGAAGTGTTGGCGCCGGTACGGGTGGGCCTCGACGACGCCCTCGTTCAGCGTCACACCCAATCCGGGGCCGGTCGGGAGGCAGAAGTAGCCGTCGGTGACCTGCGGGAGCCCCGACGCGGTCTCGTTGACGAACGGGTCCGTGAAGTCGTTGAAGTACTCCTGGATCTTGAGGTTCGGGATGCACGCTGCCAGATGGAGCACCGCGGCGGTCCCGACCGGACCGCTCACGTTGTGGGGGGCCACGACGCGGCCGTACGCCTCGGCCATTGCGGCGATCTTCTTCGTTTCGAGCAGCCCGCCGCAGTGGGTGAGGTCGGGCTGCAGGACGTCGGTGACGTTCTGCGCGAGCAGATCCCGGAACGCCGCCCGGGTGTGGAGCCGCTCCCCCGTGGCGATCGGGATCGTGGTGTGCGCGGCCACCCGCGCCAGCGCGCCGGGTTGGTCGGGCGGCACCGGTTCCTCGATCCAGCCGGGCGCAAAGCGTTCCAGGTCGCGGGCGAGCGCCGTGGCCTGGGACGCCGTGAACCTGCCGTGCATCTCGACGAACAGCTCAATCTCGGGCCCGACCGCATCCCGCACCGCCTCGACGAGCGCAACCGATCGCAGGTGCTCGGGGCGCTCCAGCTCACCGGACCCCGCCCCGAACGGATCGAACTTCATTGCGCGATAGCCACGCGCGACGACCCTACGCGCCGCCGCGGCAAACTCCTCGGGGGTGCGGGCCACCTGGTACCAGCCGTTCGCGTACGCCTTGATCTTGTCGCGGCAGGCCCCGCCGAGCAGCCGGTACACGGGTTGACCGACCGCCTTGCCGATCAGATCCCAACACGCCATCTCCACGATCGCCAGCGCGGTCATCTCGACCGCCGCGGGCACCTCGTAGTCGTTGCGCGTCACCCGCAGAAGCAGATCCTCGATGTTGAAGGGATCGCTGCCGATGACGTAGCGATGGACGGCGGTCTCCAGGTACGCGGCGACCGCATCCTCCCGGTTGACGGGGCGGGCCTCGCCGATGCCTTCCAACCCGTCGTCGGTCCGCAGGCGAGCAAGCACGAAGTTCCGCCACGACGATCCCATGACGTAGATCTTGACGTCTGCGATCCTCATCGCACCCTCCCGCGCGGTCCCGATGCCCCGTCTCCGGAGCGCCTAGCTTCGAAGGTACTTGTTGAACCAGTCCAGGGTGAGTTTCCAGGCGTCCTTCGCGGCGTCGGCGACGTAGGTCGTCCGGGCATCGTCGAAGAACCCCCGGCCAGCCTTCGGCTCGACCTTGGACTGCCAAGCGGCGCCGGTCTTCTTCATCGCGTCGTCGAACGCCTGAAGGCCGTCGGTGGCCGGCTTGTCGTCGTCGCCGAACAGCGCGAGCACCGGCGAGGTGATCTGCGGCGCGGCGCTCGGATCCGGCGTCTGCGAAGGGAAGACGACCGCGGCCTTGATGTCCTTGTTCGCGTTTATCAAGAACAAGGTCAAACTCGCGCCGAGTCCAAATCCGATCACCCCGATCCTCGTTTTCGACACCTGGGGCCGCGCCTCCAGATAGCGGATCGAGGCGTTCAACGCGTTGAGGTAGTCTGTCGCGGACATCGATTCCAACGCGGCGATGATCTTGGCCTGTTCTCCCACCTTCGCCGTGCCTCCGAGCCGGGACAGCAGGTCCGGAGCGAGCGCCGTGTAGCCCACCCGTGCAAACCGCCGCGTCACATCGCGGATGTGCTCGGTCAGGCCGATGGCGTCGTGCAGCACCAGAATGCCCGGATAGATCTCACCGCCGACCGGCGCCGCGAGATAGCCCTGCATCGTGCCGATGAGCCCCGGATACTCCACGGCGCCAGCCGTGATCGCGGGGTCTTGAGGGGAGACCGTGACGCCCTTGGCGTCGGCCTTGTCCGGGGGCGACCCGGGGGGCGGGGGCGGGGCGGCCGGCGCCGCCCAGGCGGCCCGGCCGGCGAGATCCGGAAGCACCGCGGCGCCCGCCGCGCCCATGGCGAGCAGTTGCCGGAGTAGCGTCCGGCGTCCCAGTCGCGATCCTGCGAGGAGAGGGTGAACCATCACTGTTCTCCTGCCTGCGCGTCCGCGCCGCTCGTAGAAGTACGTGATCTGCTCGGCATCGGGTTCCACCTCGGATGGGAGTCCTTCGGGAGGATGAGCGCGACCGCGAGGGCCGCGATGGGCAACAGGGCGGTGACGTCCATGGCGCTCAGCACGCCCCACCGGTCGGCGATGACGCCGAGCGCGGTCGTGCCGACCCCGCCCATGCCTACGGCGAACCCGATGATCAGCCCCGAGATCAGGCCGATCCGGTGCGGAATCGCGTTTTGCGCCATGACCATCGCGACCGCAAACGTGCTCACGACGGCCATGCCGGCGATCAGGGCGGCGAGCATCGGCCACGCGCCCGAGGTCCGCGGAATCAGCCAGAGAAACGGCGGGAGGATCGCCATCGAGATGATGAGCATGGGGCGATGCCCCCAGCGATCCGCGGCCATCCCCCCCAGCAGCGTGCCCACCCCGCCGGCGCCGAGGAACACGCTGACGAGCACGCCGGCGTACGTCGGGTTCATGTGCCGGATTCCCGTGAAGTACAGTGGGATGTAGCTCGCGATGCCGACCTGCACCCACGACCGCAGCACCACAAACGTCACGAGCAGGCCGACGAGCCAGATCGCCGCGCGGGACGCCACGGTCCGCGTCGAGTCCCGCGGCCGCGTGGGCGCCGCGGCGATCACGTCAGCGCCGGGTTCCGACGCCGCCCACGGCGAGACGATGCGCCACATCAAGATCGCGCCCACGATCGCGAACGGTAGGACGTAGGCGATCCCGTACTTGCCCCACACGGCGATCGCGATGCTCGTGGCCGCCGGGCCGAGGCCGTAGCCGAGGTTCCCGCCGACCGAGAAGTACGACATCCCGGTCGCGCGGCGGACGCCGCTCGCAAGTCCCGCATGCTTGTACCCTTCGGGGTGGAACGCGGCGACCCCCAGTCCGGAGACGAAAATCATCGCGACCACCATCGCGTAGTGCTGGGCCGCGACCGCCAGGACCATGCCTGCGCTCGCGACCAGCGCGCCCACCGGCATCAGCCAGTGCATCTTCACCCGATCGCTCAGCACGCCGAACACCGGCTGGATCACCGACGAGCTGACGTTCGCGAGCAGGACGATCAGCCCCAGCTCCGTGTACGAGAGATGATACTCTGACCGGAATACCGGGAGCAGAGCGGGGAGGCCCCCCTGCGAGAGGTCGGTGGCGAGATGGCCGTAGCTGAGGGTCGCGAGAATACGCCGATTCACGAAATCATGTTCGACAGCCCGCGCCATGGCCCCTGGGCCGCGCGGCCCGCCGGCGCGCGATCATGGGGCTGCGACCGAAGGCAAGGGGCGTCGAGAACGGGCGGCGGGGCCGCCCGCAGGTTCGCGCGCGCTCCTACGGCGCAGCGACCGTGACGCTCGCGGCCGTCGTGTCAGTCACGATCGCGCCGGGCGGTACGATGACGTGTCCGCCGCTGACGAGCGCGCCGACCAACTGGCCGGTCGGGCGTGGCACCAGCGCGTCGGCGACAGCCGCCCGTCCGCTGCCGACCATTTCCTTCGAGACCAGAAGATCCCTGAGCACGATCGGGCGGCCGTCGGTGCCGTTCACCCTGAGGAACCCGATGACCACCTTGTCGCGGGTCCCGAACGTGTCGGGCCTGGTCACCTCCGTGACGATGCCGGAGACCGGGGTCCCCGCCCGGATGGCGACGTGCCGGCCGCCGATCACGTCGGCGGTCACTCTGAGGCCGACCCGCGTGCCCTGGGTGACGGCGCCCGAGTCCACGCGCGTCTCGAACCGCACGCCCACCCTGGTCCCCGCCGGCACGTAGATGGCGGTGGCCGCCCATGCGGGCGGCGGAAGCCGCAGCATCGCCGCGACCAGCACCGAGACCCCGACACGAATCGCCAGATGTCGTTGCATGCGCGCACGTGCGCGTCGCCCGGGTATGGACCCGCCCCGTACGGCGACGTCCACCTTCATTGTTCCCAGCGTCGGGGACCCCCACACCTTAGGTCCCGAACTCTCCGAACATCACGCCCTCGTCGGCGCGACGGTACGCGTGGATCTCCGACGGCGTGAACCACAGCCCGATCTCGTGCGCGGCCTCCTCGACGGTCCCGGAGGCGTGGATCAGGTTTCGGACGGGCCGGCGTTCCGCATTGGCCACGGTCGGAGCGTCCGCTGAGAAGTCCCCGCGGATGGTCCCCGGCGCGGCGAACACGGGGAGCGTGTTGCCCACGACCTTGCGCGTGATGCTGACCGCGTGCACCCCTTCGAGGACGGCCGCCACCACCGGTGACGTCTGCATGAAGTCGATCAGCCATTCGCGCACCCGCCGGCCGATCTCGAGCGGGTCGTCCGTGCCCATCATCTGCTTCACGTCCATCCCGTAGCTCTCGAACGCTTCGCGGGTCTTTCCGCCGATGGTGCGCACCCACTCTTCGTCGGTCGTGTAGTGGCGTTCCAGGATGGGGCGCTCCGCCCGCACCAGCTTCAACCCGACGACCTTGAGTCCGACGCGTTCCAGGCGCGCGAGGATCTCGCCGGTCAGCGCCCGCTGGACGCCGTCGGGCTTGATCAGAATCAGCGTGCGTTCGTTACGGATTTCTTGCATTCGTCCCTCCGTGTTCCGTGATGACGATCGCCGCGCGCAGGGCCCCGCGACCGGTGCGGCCTGGCGTTTCTTCGAGACGGCGTCCTAGATCCCGACCGCGCAGCCGTCGGCGCGGGGATCGGACGCCCCCCCGTACACTCGCCGCTGCGGATCCCGCTCGATGACCTGGACGCCGCCGGTCGTCACGCGCGGGGCGAGCACGTGATGTCCCAGCCGGCGCAGGCCGTCATAGGTGTCGGCCGGGAACCCCGCCTCCATCCGGAGCTCGAACGGCGACGAGATCGTGGCCGGGTCGCTGGCGGGATAGCTGAACCACCGGGGACACTCCACGGCGGCCTGAATGTTCATGCCGTGATGCACGACGGCGCTCCAGACCTGGAAGTCCCACTGCGCCTGGCCGTCCCCGCCCCGGGTCGCCCACGCCAGGTAGGGCGCGCCGGCGCGCGTCGCGAGGAACGCCATCAGGGTATGCATCGTGCGTTTGCCGGGGGCGATGATGTTGGGGTGGCCGGCAACCAGGGAAAAACCGCGCCCCGCGCGGTTGTTGAGGAGAATGCCGGTGCCGTCGACGACCTCGGCGCACCCGAACATCGCGGACAGGCTCGTGATGTAGCTCGCGATGTTGCCCTCCGCGTCGGCCACGACGAACGCCGTGGTCTCGCCGACGTGTTCGTGAATCGACCCCGCCGCGACCGACGCCTGGGCGCGGAGGGGATCGAGCGCCCGGCGCCGTTGCCGCGCATGCTCGGCGCTGAGGAGCCGGTCGAGCGGATTCTGGACGAAGCGGGGATCGCCGAGGTACGCTACGCGATCCGCGAACGCGAGCTTCTTGGCCTCCACGGCGAGGTGGATCGCCTGCGCCGATCCCCACGGGAGGGCACCCAGGTCGTCCTGCGCGAGGATGTTGACCATCTCGAGCATCACCAGCGCCTGGGAGGGCGGCGGCGTCGCGTGGATGACTAGGTCGCGGTACGTCGTGGAGATGGGGTCGGCGAACTCCGAGCGATGGGCGGCGAAGTCCGCGGCGTCGAAGAGTCCGCCGTGGGCCCGCGCGTAGTCGACGATGCGCGCCGCTAGCGCGCCCTCGTAGATCGCGCGCGGCCCCTGGTCGGCGACGGCGCGCAGAGAGCGAGCGAGATCGGCCTGCACCAGGAGCTCGCCGACGCGGGGCGGGCGTCCGTGCGGCAGGTACACGCGCGCGGAAGAAGGGTACCGGGCCAGCGCCTTGGCGCCCTCCTCGAACCAGCGGGCCACTTTTTCCGTGATCGGGAAGCCGGCGTCCGCGTAGTGGATCGCCGGCTCGAGGAGCCGGCCGAGCGAGAAGCGACCGCTGCCCCAGCGCTCGAGCGACGCGGCCATCGCGTCCACCGCGCCGGGTACCGACGGGGCGAGCATGCCCGCAAGCGGCATCGTCTGGTGGCCGCGCGATGTGAAATACTCCGGCGTCGCCGCGCGCGGCGCGGCACCGCTGCCGCACAGTGCGAGCACACGGCCGGATGAGGCCTGATGGTACACGATGAACGTGTCGCCGCCGAGCCCCGTCATCATCGGGGTGACCACCCCGAGCACGCCGGCGGCGGCGGTCGCCGCGTCGATCGCATTGCCGCCTTCCTGCAGGACCCGAAGGCCCGCGACCGATGCCAGCGGATGGTCGGTCGCGATCATGCCGCGCTGGGCGAGAGCGACGCTGCGTCCCTGACCGGTCATCATGGGAGGATCTCCACGTCGTCATTAGATTACACTACATCGCCGCGAAAGTCCCGCCGGCGCAGGGATGCGCCGGGGCGTCCGCCAATGTCCCCCCTCGTGCGTTCTCTTCGCGGCCTCGCGCTTCTCATGTGGCTCGCTGTTGCGTACGTTGCGGTCCCCGTCCGTGCGGCGCCGCCGGCGGCGACCGTCGTGGCGGACGGCGTCACCGAGGACGCCACGGCGTCCAACAACCAGGTCAAGCTGGTACGGGACTCGGCCGGTCTCGTCGTCGCGTACGTCGGCACGGGCGCCGGCGGCGCGCAGATCTATCTCGCGCGCTCCGAGGACGGCGGCGCGCATTGGACGCGGCTGGCGCAGGCCAGCGACGGGCCCGCGCCGTCGCGTCTGCCCGCGATCGCGCTCGACCCCTCGGGCCGGCTGCACCTCATGTGGACGCGCTACGATGACGGCGTCGGCAAGATCTACTATCGCATCTGGGCCGGCCGGTGGGCCGGGCCGCAGCAGCGGATCTCGCCGGCGAACGGGTACGCCGGGTACCCCGGGCTCGCGGTGGACCGTGCCGGGCACCCTCAAGTGGTCTGGTACGGCATCCGCGGCGGCGGCGTGCCGCAGTACACCCGGCACGGTTCGATCTACGAGATCTACTACGCCGGGTTCGACGGGCGCGCGTGGTCCGAACCGCTGTTGATTTCCAGCGGGGTACCCGACTCGGTGAACGCGGCGATCGCCGCCGGTCCCGGCGGCCGGTTGTTCGCCGTCTGGTACCAGTACGACGGCCGGACCTACCAGATCCGCTACGCCGAGCGGGATCAGGCGTGGGCGGCGCCCGAGGGCGTGTTCCACACGCAGTCCGACGAGTTCAACCCGGACCTCGCGGTCGACCCCGGGGCCCAGGTCTCGCTCGCATGGGAGCATCACACCGACCTCAACTCAAACATCGAGTACGCGCGGCGGGTCGGCGGGCGGTGGCAGGGTCCCGTGACGTTGTCGGCGGGCGGCGCGCCGGCGCGGCACCCTTCGGTGGCCGTCACGTCCACGGGCGTGGTGTACGCGGCGTGGGACCAGGACGACGGCCAGGTCTACGCGCGGCGCTACGGAGGCGCCTGGGGCCCCGTGCTCCGGCTCACCACCGACGGCGGCAATTCGTTCCCCGCGATCGCCGCCGACGGGGCGGCCGCCGCCGTGGTGTGGACGCACACCAGCGGCCACCGGTCCCGCGTCGACTACGCGCGGGTCGCGCCCAGGTGAAGCGCCGCGGGCATGACCGGATCGCGGTGACGCCGGTCCGGCGGCTGGCGTTTCAACGCCGGCTGCTCGCGTGGTACCGGCGTCATCAGCGCGACCTGCCCTGGCGGCGCACGCGCAACCCGTATCACATCCTGGTGTCGGAGATCATGCTGCAGCAGACCCAGGTGCCGCGCGTGATCCCAAAGTATCGTGAGTGGCTGCGCCGGTATCCCTCCATTGAAGCGCTCGCGGCCGCGGGCACGCGTGAGGTGCGCGAGGCATGGTACCCGCTAGGGTACAACGTCCGGCCGATCCGGCTGCGGGAGATCGCCCGCGAGGCCGTCCGCCGGCACGGCGGTCGCATCCCCCGGACGCGGGAAGCACTGCTGGCGCTCAAAGGGATCGGGCCCTACACGGCCGGTGCGGTGCTGAGCTTCGCGTTCAAGCAGGACGCGCCGATCCTCGATACCAACGTGCGCCGCGTGCTGCGGCGCGTCTTCGCCGGTGACCGCGCCCGGCCTTCCGAGCGGGCGCTCTGGGCGCTGGCCGCTGAGGTGCTGCCGCGCGGCCGCGCCTACGACTTCAACCAGGGACTGATGGACCTCGGCGCGACGGTGTGCACGGCGCGACGTCCGCGCTGCGGCCGGTGTCCGCTCGCGAAGCGCTGCGCATCGTACCCGATGGAGGGCGCGGTCCCGTAACGACCCGGGCGATCTCTTGCGGTTTCACGGCCTGATCCCGACCGACCCCGCGGCCCGGGGCACTGCGACCGGGCCCCATCCAGACTCCGGTGCGACGCGGCACCGGTCCGGTATTACAGGCCGGTGGTGTGGAAGCCGCAGTCGACGAACAGGACCTCGCCGGTGACGCCGCGCGCGAGCGGGCTGGCGAGGAACACCGCGGCGTCCGCCACCTCGTCCGGATCCGTGTTCCGGCGCAACGGGGCGCGCTGCTCCATCACCTCGAGCACCCGGCTGAACCCCTGGATCGCTCTTGCCGACGCGGTTTTGATCGGCCCCGCCGAGATCGCGTTGACCCGGATGCCGCGCGGCCCGAGGTCGACGGCCAGGTGGCGGACGCTCGCCTCGAGCGCCGCCTTCGCCACACCCATAACGTTGTAGTTCGGCATCACGCGGGTCGCGCCGATGTAGGTGAGCGTCGTGAGGCTCGCGCCGGGGGTGAGCACCGGGAGCAGATGGCGAGCGACGGCGACCAGCGAAAACGCGCTGATCTCGAGCGCCAGGGCAAAGCCCGCCCGAGACGTATCGACGAACGCGCCGCCGAGATCCTCACGGTTCGCGAACGCGATGCTGTGCAGCACGGCGTCCACGCCGCCGGCCTCCTTCTGAATCGCGCCCGCGAGCCGCTCGAGGTCCGCGTCCTGCGCGACGTCGCACGGGAACACGAGCGAACCGGGGAGCGTGCCGGCCAGCTCGCGGACGTCCTTCTCCTGCCGGGCGGCCTGGAAGGTGAAGACAACGCGGGTGCCCTCGCGGGAGAACGCGCGGGCCGCCGCCCACGCGATGCTCCACCGGTTGGCGACCCCCATCACGAGTGCGGTTTTTCCTTCGAGGAGGCCGCTCATCGCGCGCGTCCCTTCTTGGCCGCCGCGACGCCCCGGCCGGCCCGCCCATCCGCGCGCGCCGGCTGTGGTGCGCGCGGCCCCATCCACGGCGGGGTGCCTCCGTACCGGCTCGACGGACAGACGTCCGAGAGCGGGCACGCCGGACACTGCGGGCGGCGTGCGGAGCAGAGCTCCCGGCCAAGGAATATCAGCCGGAGCGAGAACGCGCTCCACTCCTCGCGGGGGACGAGCCGCATCAGATCCTGCTCGATCTTGTCCGGGTCGTCGTGCGCGGTCAGGGCCATCCGCTGCGCGAGCCGGCGAACGTGTGTGTCCACTACGATCCCCGGCACACCGAATCCGCCGAGCACGACGTTCGCGGTCTTCCGTCCCACGCCTGGCAGGCGCACGAGGTCCTCCATCGTGCGCGGCACCTCGCCACCGTGCCGCTCGAGGAGCGCCCGGGTGCAACGCTGGAGCGCGCGCGCCTTCGCGTGGTAGAACCCCGTGCTGTGGATGTACGTCTCCAACTCCCGGACGGGCGCGCCCGCGAAGTTCGCGGCGCTCTGGTACCGTCGGAACAGCGCCGGGGTGACGAGGTTCACTTGGGCGTCGGTCGATTGGGCCGACAAGATTGTCGCGACGAGCAATTGGAGCGGGTTGCGATGGTGCAGCGGGATGCGCACGTCCGGGTACCGCACGCTGAGCCGGCGCACGATCTCGAACGCCCGCGTCGCCCTGGCCGCCGCGGTTTCCGCCGGGAGATTGCCGGCGGTCCGGCGACCGGCGCCTGCTCCGGCGCGGCTGGCGACCCTCCTCGGGGGGCGGCGGGACGGGCGGGAGGGGCTGGTCGGACTCATCCGGGCATCACGCACCCACTCTAGCCGAGACCCGCAGGCGTGTCAATTTGGCCGGCAGGAGTCCCCGGAGACGCCGTGGGAGTGTAGGCTCCGCGGGGAAGTTTTCCGGCCCGGGTCCGGTCCGCCGGTCCGCGGGCCGTCGGGGACAATCGGGGAGGGTGCGATGGACTACGCGGCGCGAATCGACCAAACGCGGCGGCGCATGGCCGCTCAGCGGATCGACCTGCTGGCCGTCTCCCCCGGCGATGATCTGCGGTACCTGTGCGGCTTCTCGCCGCACGCGGACGAGCGCCCGTGCTACCTGTTGGTGGACGCGCATGCAGCCGCGTTCGTCGTGCCCAGCCTGAACGCCGCCCAGGCGGCCGCCCATATCGCCGTGCCCACGTTCGTCTACACCGACGCCGACGGCCCGGCCGCGGCGCTCGATGGGGCCCGCAAGGCGCTCGGGAGCCGGAACCCCGCGCGGCTGGCGGTCGACGACACCATGCGCGCCGATCTTGTGCTGACCCTCCAGGCGGCGTATCCTGACGCGAGGCTTGCCCTCGGGTCAGAGGTCCTCGCGTATCTCCGCATGCGCAAGTCCGCCGAGGAGATCGAATCGCTCCGGCGCAGCGCCCGGCATGCGGATCAGGCGGTACGCGACGCGTGGGCGGCGTGCCGCGTGGGCGCGACCGAGCAGGAGATCGCGGACGCCGCGGCGGCGTCGTTCAAGAGGTCGGGATCGCAGGAAGTGGTGTTCACCGGCGTCGCGTCCGGGCCGAACGGGGCGTTTCCGCACCACAACGTCAGCCGCCGGAAGCTTGCGCCGGGTGACGCGGTCACGCTCGATCTCGGCGGGCGGCTCGACGGCTACGCGTCCGACATCACCCGGATGGCCTACGTCGGCGCGCCCAGCGCGCGACACCTGGAAGTCCACCGGACGCTCGAGGCCGCGATGCGTGCCGCGCTCGCGGCGATCCGCCCCGGCGTGCCGCTCAAGGACGTGGACCTGGCGGCGCGCGGGGTGATCGAGCGCGCGGGGTTCGGCGAGTACTTCATCCATCGGCTCGGCCACGGCCTCGGGATCTCCGTCCACGAGCTCCCTAGCGTGACGCACCTCAACACACTTCCTATAGAAGAGGGGTTCGTGTTCTCGGTCGAGCCCGGGATCTACATCCCGGGGGAACTCGGCGCGCGCCTCGAGGAGATCGTCTACGTGGCGAAGGACGGCGCGCACGTGTTCAGCGAGCTGCCGCGGGACGTCCACGCCGCGGCGGCCTGAGCGCAGGCCGTCTCAGTCCATCGCGCTGCGGCCCTCAGCCAGCACGGCCACGATGTGATCGTGCACCGCCCCGTTGGTCGCGAGGAGCTGCCCGCGGTCGGCGCCGGCGGGCCGTCCGCGGAAGTCGCTCGTCCGCCCGCCGGCTTCCGCGACGAGCAACATCCCGGCGGCGAAGTCCCACGCGTGCGGCCCGATCTCCCAGTAGCCTTCCATCTGGCCGAGGGCCACCGCCGCCAGGCTGAGCGCCGCCGAGCCGATCTCGCGAATCCGGGCCGCCCGCACGAGCAGGTTCGTGAAGTGATCGAGGTTGAGCCGTGCCGGTTCGACCGGATGCCGGAACCCCGTGCACAGCGTCGCGTCTTCGAGCCGCGTGACCGGCGAGACGTGGATCCGGCGCCACGACCGGAGCGCCGTCCAATCCGTGTCCTCGTACGGCGTCTCCACGGGGGCGGCGTACGCGCCGGCTCCCCGCTCCGCCACGTAAACCTCGCGCAGCATGGTGTTCAAGATCACGCCGCAGACGATCTCGTCGCGGCGCCGCAGCGCGATGCTGACCGCAAACCACGGGAACGCGTGCGCGTAGTTGTGGGTGCCGTCGAGCGGGTCGATCAGCCAGGTGTGGTCGGCGTTGCCGCGCTGGCCGCCTTCCTCCCCCAGAAAGGCGTGGGCGGGGAAGGCGTTGCCGAGGATCCGGATGATCGTCTCCTCGGACGAGCGATCCGCCTCGGTGACGGGATCCTGGGGCCGCTTGTAGTCCACGCGCGTCCGGCCGATCAGCGACCGTTGAATCGCGCCGGCGGCGCCGGCGGCCTGGAGCGCGGTCAGGATGTACGGGGAGAAATCCGGCATCTCCGGTGTCTATTCGACGGCGCGTCCGGCGGCTCCCCGCTGGCCACCGTCTTTTCCGCGCATGTCGCGGCCCTGCACGGTGCCTGCGCCCGGCCCCGGGGGGAGGAGCGCGACCGGATGGGCGGAATCTAAGACCCGAGCGCGCGATGATGGCGCACGTCCAGGTTCGGCCTGCTACGGTCCGCGACATCCCGCAGATCCTGCCGCTGTGGGAGGCGCTTGCCGCGCATCACGGCGCGCTCGACCCGGCGTTGGCCGTGGAGCGGACGGCGCGGCGCGAGTATTCGGCGTTCTTGCGCGACACGATCGGGTACGCCGACGCCCGCATCATGCTCGGTGTGGAAGGCGAGCGTCTCGTGTCGTTCGCGCTCGGACGGATCCATGTGCTCCCGCTGCCCTTCCGAGAGCAGCGCCGGGGATGGATCCAGGACGTGTTCACGCTGCCGGAGCGGCGGGGCGAAGGCATCGGCCGGAGCGTGGTCGAGGCGCTGCTCGCGTGGTTTCGTGAGCGGCGCGTCACCCTCGTGGAGCTGACCGTGGCGGTCCGCAACCCGGAGGCCGTGCGGTTCTGGGAGCGCCTTGGGTTCCGCACCTACATGCACCGGATGAAGTGGACGGCGGAGAGCGGCGAATGCGCTACCTGAGCGAGGTCATCGGGAAGCCGGTGCACGATGCGACCGGCGACGCGTTCGACACCGTGTCGGACCTCGTGATCTACCACGGCACCGAGCGGTTTCCGCGGATCACCGGCATCCTCCTGAAAGGCGACCGCAGCCGCGTGGCGATCATCCCGTGGGATGCCGTCGCCGAGTTTTCCGCGTCGGGCATCCGCCTCAAGGTGGAGCGGCGCCACCTCACGCCGCGCCCGCTCCAGCCGGAGGAGATCCTCCTGCGCGACGATATCCTGGACGGCCAGGTCGTGGACACCGACGACATCAAGGTCGTGCGGGTGAACGATCTCGAGTTGCGGCAGACCGGCACCGAGGTCCGGGTGATCGGCGCCGACGTCGGCACGCGCGCGATCTTGAGGCGCCTCGGACTGGAGCCGGCCGTCTGCCGCCTGCTCGAGCGGGTCGGGCGGCGGCTCTCCTCGCGGGTCATCCCCTGGAACCTCGTCGCGGTCCTCGGCGGGACGATGACCCCCCTCAAGCTCAGCATCTCGCGCGAGAAGCTCAAAGACATCCACCCGGCGGACCTCGCCGACCTGCTCGAGGAGCTCGACCGGGATGAGCGGGTCGAGATGATGACCGCGCTGACCGAGGAGCGCGCCGCGGATGTGCTCGAGGAGGCGGAGCCCGAGGTGCAGACGACGGTGATCCAGGAGCTGCCGAGCGAGCGCGCCTCCGACATTCTCGAGGAGATGGCGCCGGACGAGGCGGCGGACGTGCTCGGCGAGCTCCCGGAGGAGCGGGCCGAGGAACTGATCGCGCTGATGGAGGACGAGAAGGCCGAGGAGGTCAGCCGGCTCCTCCAGTACCCGCCCGACACCGCCGCCGGCAAGATGACGACGGAGTACATCGCCCTCCCGGAGTCGATGACCGTGGAGCAGGTGCTCGCGCGGCTTCGGGAGACCCGGCCCGACGCGGACACGATCAACTACCTGTACGTGGTGGACGGCCACGAACGCCTCGTCGGCGTGCTGTCGATCCGGACGTTGATCATCGCGTCGCCCGCGGCGCCGATTTCGGAGGTGATGTTCCGCCACGTCATCACCGTCCCGCCCGATGCGAGCGCCGAGGACGTCGCCGGTGCGCTCGTCAAGTACGACCTGCTCGCGGTGCCGGTGGTGGAGGAGAGCGGCCGGTTGATCGGCGTGGTGACGGTCGACCACGTGATCGACATCCTGCTCGAGGAGTACGGTCCCCGCAAGCTCGGGGGCGGCGTGGACCTGGTCCGCCGCCGGGCGGCGGGCGCACCGCCGGGCCCATGAGTTTCACGCTGCCGATCCTCCGGCGGGCCACGCGCAGCGCCGCGATGAGCCGCCTCATGCTGTTCTTCGCGATCATGGGTCCCGGGATCGTGACCCAGAACGTCGACAACGACGCGGGCGGGATCACGACCTACTCGCTCGCCGGCGCGGGGTTCGGCTACGCGTTTCTGTGGACGATGATCCCGATCACGATCGCCCTGTACGTCATCCAGGAGATGGCGTCGCGGCTGGGCGCCGTCACCGGCGTCGGGCTCGCCGACCTGATCCGGGAACGATTCGGCGTCCGCGCGACCGCGTTCGCCCTGTTCGCGCTCCTCCTCGCCGATCTCGGGAACACGATGGCGGAGTTTTCCGGGCTCGCGGCCGGAGGCGAGATCTTCGGCGTGTCCAAGTACATCCTCGTGCCGATCGGTGCCCTCGCCGTCTGGATCCTCGTCGTCAAGGGGACGTTCCGCTCGGTCGAGCGCATCTTCCTGTTCGCGAGCGCGTTCTATCTCGCGTACGTCGTGTCCGGGGTGCTCGCGCACCCGAACTGGGGTCAGGTGCTGCGCGCGACGGTAACCCCCAGCTTCAGCTTCCGGGCCGACTACCTGGCGATGTTCGTCGGCGTCATCGGCACAACGATCGCGCCGTGGATGCAGTTCTACCTGCAGTCCGCCGTCGTCGAAAAGGGGATCACGACCAAGCAGTACGGCTACACGCGCACCGATGTGCTGATCGGCTCGATCATGACCGACGTGGTCGCGTGGTTCATCATCGTGGCGTGCGGCGCGACGATCTTCGTGCACCACATCCATGTGGAGACCGTG
>DASQGM010000177.1:0-2521 GCA_035632615.1 bacterium
CACGCAGCGCCGGGAGGACGCGCGCCAGCGCGATCGCGATCGCGCCGCTGCCGGTCCCGATGTCGACCGCGAGCGGCGCCGTCCGTCCCCGCAGCGCGTCGCGCGCGACGTCCACGAGCCGCTCGGTTTCGGGCCGCGGGATCAGCACGCGCTCGTCCACAAGCAGGTCGATCCCGAAGAACTCTCGGTGCCCCACCAGGTACGCGGTCGGGCACCCCGCCGCGCGCCGGTCGATCAGCGCGGCGAACGCCCGCGCACACCGCGGCCGCAGCACACCCTCGGGCCGCGTGAACAGTTCCTCCCGACTCAGGCCGGCGGCGTGCCGCAGGAGCACCTCGGCCTCGAGACGCGCCTCGTCCGAGGCGACGCCGGCCGCACGCAACCGGGCCTCGGCCCATGCCCAGGCCAGCTGTCTGGTGCGCGGTGCCTCCGCCGATCCGACCGGGACTCCCCTCGGGCGCCCGGGCCGTTCGTCGCTCACGTGCTCGCGGATGTGAGGCTCTCCAACCGGTCGGACGCCGCCAGGACCTCGATCAGTTCGTCCAGATCGCCGTCCAGCACGCTCGGAAGGTCATGCACGGTCTTGCCGATCCGGTGGTCGGTCACGCGATCTTGAGGGAAATTATACGTCCGGATCTTCTCGCTGCGCTCGCCGCTGCCAACCTGCCGCCGCCGTGACGCGTCGATCTCCGCCTTCTGCTGCTCGATCGCCCGCTCCAACAGGTGGGCGCGCAGGATCCGCATCGCCTTCTCGCGGTTCTGATGCTGCGACCGCTCGTCCTGGCACGCGATGACGATCCCGGTCGGCAGGTGCGTGATCCGCACCGCCGTCTCGACCTTGTTCACGTTCTGGCCGCCCGCACCGCCCGCGCGGTACGTATCGATCTGCAACTCGTCGGGACGGATGACCACGTCCACTTCCTCGGCCTCCGGAAGGACGGCGACCGTGGCGGTCGACGTGTGGATCCGACCGCTCGCCTCCGTCGCCGGGACACGCTGCACGCGGTGGACGCCGCTCTCGTATTTCAGCCGGCTGTAGGCGCCCCGCCCCTGCACCCCGGCGACGACCTCCTTGAACCCGCCGAGGCCGGTGGGGCTCCCAGAGAGTAGCTCGGAGCTCCAGCCGTGCCGTTCCGCGTACCGGGCGTACATCCGGAACAGTTCACCGGCGAAGAGCGCCGCTTCGTCGCCTCCCGTCCCCGCCCGGATCTCGATGATGACGTTGCGCTCGTCGCGGGGATCGCGCGGGATCAGCAGCGTCTCGATCTCGCGCTCGAGCGACTGCTGCCGCGCCACGAGCGCGTCGCGTTCCGTCTCGGCAAGCGCCCGCAGCTCCGCGTCGTCTCCTGCCCGCGCCAGCTCGGCGGCTTCCTCGGCCTCCCGCGCGACGCGGCGATGCTCGTCGTACGCGGTCATCAGATCGCGGAGCGTCGCGTGTTCCCGGGCGAGTTGCTGATATTGCGCGGGATCGCCGAACACCGCCGGATCCGCAAGCCGGTGTGTGAGTTCGTTGTAGCGCGTCTCGAGTGTGATGAGTTTGTTGAGGAGCTCTTGGCGCACCGCGGCCGCCTCCCTGACTGCTGCCTTGATTATAGCATCGGACCGGCGGTTGCCCGCCGGCTCACAACACGGCCGTCGTGGCGCCGGCCTCGGCCTCGACCACCCGGCGCAGCGCCAGGATCGCCACCTCGATCTGCGCGTCGTCGGGCTCGCGGGTCGTCAGGCGCTGCAGCCACATCCCCGGCGCGACGAGCGCACGCAGGGGCGTCCAGCGGCGCGCTCCCCGGATGATCTCGTAGCTGAGTCCGGCGATGAGCGGCAGCAACAGCAGCCGCTCCGCGAGGCGGACGCCGAGCGGCGGCCGACCGAGGAGCGCGAACACGATGACGGACGCGAGCAACACGACCAGCACGAAGCTGGTGCCGCAGCGCGGATGGAACCGGCTGCACCCGCGCGCCGACGGGACGTCCAGGCTCAGGCCGCGTTCGAACGCGTTCACGACCTTGTGCTCCGCCCCGTGATACTGATAGACGCGACCGAGACCGGACACGTGCCCGATCGTCGCGACGTATCCGACCACGAGCGCGATGCGCAAGACGCCCTCCGCCAGGTTGAACAGGACCGGGGACGAGAAATACGGCTCCGCCGCCCGCGCGAGCAGCGTCGGCGCCACGAAGAACAGCGCGAGCGAGACCCCGAGACCGATTCCAACGGTGAGGCCCACGTCGCGGCCGGTCAGCGGGCGCTGCGCGCCGCCCTCGACGGCGGCGTTCGCCGAAACCAGAAGGGCGCCCGCACCGAGCACCACGGCGTCGTACAGGACCGCGATGCCCCGCAGAACCGGCAGGCGCAGCCACCGTTTGACGAGGAGCAGGGACATCGCGGGCCGCGTCGCGACCAGCAGCGCGCCGGAGGGCTGGCGCGTCGCAACCGACACGTATCGGGGGGAGCGCATCATCACCCCCTCGACCACCGCCTGGCCGCCGATCGTCAGGGTCGCCATGGACGCCGCGGGCGGGGG